>QMPG01000079.1 GCA_003648455.1 Bacteroidota bacterium | reverse complement strand
TATTGAATGCGGTGTTTTTGAGTATGGAGTTGAATATATAGAAGGCGTTGGCAATCAAGCAACAATTCTTGATGGAACTAATATGGTAGAACTTCCAACTATTGAGGAAGCATCTGAGATAGAAAGTTTAGACGTAGTAGAAAGTTTAGACGTAGTAGAAGTAATACCTGTAGAAATGGACGCTGGGAATACATTTGCTTTTTCTGATATTAGTCTTACATATAATGATATAACATATGGAATTTTTGATAGTTTTCCTCCTTGGTGTAGAAGAGCTTTTGATGGATTTGATTTCTAATTAAGACAATCTGAGTAATTTAAAGGACACCATTATGGTGTCCTTTTTATACACAATTATTTTTCTTGACAAAATAAGAATAATTGTGTATAATTAAGTATAAGGAGAAATTATGGCAGATGAACCAGTAGTAGCTTCAAGATTTAAGATTGAAGTAACGAAAAACACGAAAGGATTTAACTATGTAGTTAGAGTTTATAGTGACGACATAGAAGAATTAAAAGAAGACGTAACCGAGCTTCAAGAATGGGCTGAAGATAAATACGGCGCCAAGTAAAGATAGTATTATAAAGAAAGATTTAGTGTAGCTGCGATTGTTCCTTAGTTTAGTTTGTTTATCCCCCTTCAAACTTGAGAACCATCATTATTTTGCTACACTTTTTTTGTTTATGGGGGAGAGGGGAAAATGAAAGAAACAAAGCCGCTTAAAAATGCAGTCCTGCATAAGAAGCCAAAGAAGCCAAAGAAGCCAAAACCACTTGCGTTTGTATCAAGTAAAATCCTTAAAGAAATTTTTGTGATGGAGTTTGAGTTTCGCAAAATTATCATCACAAAAGATGAAAACGTCAAGAAAAGAATTGCCTTTTATCATCACAATGGTAAAATAGATTATACAGAAGATTATAAAAACCTAAATAATCACAACCTAACATTCAATAAAGAAAAACTTGATGAGATAAAAACTATTTTTGGCTTAGATTATTATATTTATTTCAATCTCCACAAAGACAATAAGCTTGTAGTTTATGATATAAACGCAAACGGAACTTTCTTTGATTATGAAGATGTAATGAAGATATGTTCTGCTGTTAATCTGGAATATGAAGAAGTAATTTATTTTGGTGAGTATGATGAATATGTTGGACCTTTAAAAGATATCTTGATTAGATATGATTTAGAGTTACCAGAAGAAATAAGGTTATTTAAAAGAATAAGGGAGATAAAAGAGAAATGACAGAGACAGATATTAATAACTATACGATTATTGATGGATTAGTTAAAAATCATTTCAACCTAGGTTACAAAGGTTATGAAGACTTCCATAAACTGTTATGGAATAAAAATAACGAGAGAATTATTGATCCTATCTTTAAAGAACTTCTCGGAAAAGATCTGAGATATTCTATACCGATTAGCAGAGATATGTATCCAGCAATTGACGAAGGTTGGGAACTTTTCAAGAAAAAATTTAATTATTTATTTGCGAATAGTGATTTTAACATTCAATACAAAAACTATAAAGAAAATAGTATTGACTATCACAAAAACAAGTTGAAACTTTTTAAAGCTGTAAAGAAATACTATAAAGAAAATGAAAGAGCTCTTAGTCAATTTGTTTATAATCATACTAATTCTTACTTTGATGAAAGAAAAAAAGAAGATATCTTTGACGAAGCTTTTACTGAAGTTGTAAATGAAATTGGAACAAAAAAAATACCTAATAAAGACATGACAATCGTCCTTAGTCTTAATTACGCAGATTGGTTCCTATGTTCAACTTCAGAGAGTTGGGAATCTTGTTTAAATCTTGAAAGTGAATATGAAGATTGTTTTTGGTCTGGGTTGCCTGGATTAATTGGTGATCCAAATAGAATGATGTTCTATATTACAAACGGAAAAAAGAAAGAATATAATGGGATTAAAGTAGATAGTGTCACTGCTAGAACGTGGGGAATACTCACAGATGACTCTGATATAATTCATCCTGTATTGTCTTATCCTATTGAATTACTTGAGGGAAATATACTTCAAAGAGTATTTAAAGATTTGCGCTTTTTGCATGAAGAGGATGCAGGTTGGATTTCAAAATATCCTCTTACCATTATTAGAAACACTTTGAATCAAAGTGCGTTTATTTATCAAGACAGTTCATTTTTTTCAGAAAGCAGTGATGAATATTATCTTGAAGGTGGCAGCAGTGGAAGTTCAATAATTGAATCTTCTGGTTATATTTCAGATGGTTCTCCTTATTATTATACAGAAGGATTAAGTAATTTAATACATTTAAACGAAGATATTTCTAATTACAATGAAGATGCTCATGTTTGTGAAGTGTGTAATGAAAGATTAGACGAAGATGATGCTTACTTTGCGCCTAATGGAGAAGTGCTTTGTTCTTATTGTTTTTCTGAAAATTATTCTTATTGTGAAAGTTGTAATGAAACATATGACAATGAAGATATGAGACAAATTGATGGTGAATATGTTTGTGAAAGTTGTTTTGATGATATAGCTGTTTATTGTGAAGATTGTAGTCAAGCAGTATTACGTGAAGAGGCAGTTTTAAACGCTAACGATGAACCTATTTGTCCTTCTTGTTTAGAAAAATATACCGAATGCAAGGAATGTGGTGATTTCGTAAAGACTGACGACTTAAATGATGAAGGTGTTTGTTCTTATTGTGTCAAACAAGGGGTAGCAAGTGGACAATAAATTACTTATGAGATTATTTAAACTTCCGTCTCAAAGTGGATGTGAAGATGATATGATTAGTTTAGTTTGTAAAGAATTAGACGCAATAGGTATTGAATATGAAGTTGATAGTATTGGAAATATTTTTAATATAAGTCAATCAGGAAAACCATTGTTATCAGCACATCTTGATACAGTACAAGAAAAAGATGATGTGAAGATGGCTGATTTCATAAGAATGAAAGAAGGTTATATAAAAGGAAATGGAATAATTGGTGGTGATGATAAATGTGGAGTTTATATCATCTTATATCTTCTTTCACAAGGTGATGAGTTTAATTTTGTGTTTTCAGTTCAAGAAGAAACTGGAGGACAAGGAATAAATCAATTTACTTTAAGTAACAGATTTGATAATATTCCTTATGGATTAGTTCTTGATAGAAAAGGAAATACTGATGTCATTTGTACGAAAAATGAATATGGAATAGAGGAGTTTGAAAATGTTTTACTCGAAATCGGAGGAGTTTTTGGTTACACGAAAGCAATTGGAACTTGGTCTGACGCAGATATTATATCCGACTATATTAGTTGTGCAAATATCAGTGTTGGTTATTACAATGCACATACCGTGGATGAGTATGTAAGCTTAAATGACTTACAAAAGAGTGTAGATTTTGTTCATAATATAATTAAAAATGTAATAGATTTTTTCGATGCACCAAACAAGTCAAATTACGTTAATTATTCAAAAGCTTTGAGTGATAAAACTTGTGATTTATGCAACAGAGATAGTTATAAAACTCACGTATTAGAAACCGTTTTTGGAATAACAGTTTGTGATGAATGCTTGCGAAGCATACAATGGGAAGTTAATAGTATTGTCGAGAATGAACGCACCACATTAGACGCTTTTGATGATGAATATTATGGAAGTGGATTTTATGGTTAAATTAATGGCTTGGTTAGTAGCTGGCTGCGTTTTAGCAGGAATAGCGGGGATGTTTCCGTCCGTCGCTGTAATGATTACTGCTATAGTAATAGTAGGAATTTTTGTACTTTCAAAGTGGCTTGACTAATTAGGAGAAAGAATGGATAGTTACGAAGCGATTGAAGAAATAGAGGCAACTTTATCTTCATCATCTAATGATAAATTATTACATATCTGCAATGAATATTTTCCAGAAGAAGATTTTGGAAATGAGCTTAACACTGGAATAATAGATGATATGTATAATCTTATATTAGAAGAAGCTAACGAGAATAAAAAGTCAGCTGAAGATATATACTTTTTTTTGTTAAATGAAAAGATAACTATAGACGAAGATGACTTTTATACTGAAGAGGAGATAAACCATGGCTGATAATGAACCTGTAATTCTGGATATCAATACACCTGGAGCGCAGAAAGACGGAACCGATGTGGATTTTGATGGAGAGATTGAAGAAAAGGAAGGAACCGAGGTAGAAATCGATACTCCTAACTTAAAGAAAAATGGAACTGACATTGCTGTAGAAAATCCAGAAAATCCAAAAACTATTTAATTAAAAAATAATTAGATACAGGGACACTCAAATCGAGTGTCCTTTTTTATTTTACAAAAAAAGAATAATTTAGTATAATTACTAAGGTGGGAATTGTGAACTTAAATGACGAAAAAAACTTTGCTGCGATTAAAAGAATTGTTCGCAACAATCTATCTTTATCAGATAAAAGTGTTGTTAGGTTTAACAAAATTATTGATAGTGGCATTAATTCAACTGATGAAATCAATGAGTTCTTTAAAGGCTGTCCAGATGGTCGTCGAAGGTTTAAGGTTGCAGAAACAGACTATAAAGAACTTGATATTGGATGGGAAAAGTTTAAAAAAGTTTTCTATTTTGTGAGAAGAGATCTAAATATAACATATGAAAACTTCAAAGATAATCAAGTAGAATATAAGAAAAATAAATTCAAATTAGTTAAAGCAATTACTGACTGGTTTCTCAACGCAGGCTCTTATGTTCTTATACGGCAAGGACAGCTTATTGATGATTATAGAGATACTCTTGAAGACTGGACAGCGCTAACTGGAAATTTTTTAGTTGACACATCAAACAATCTCAGGAACGATCTTATAAAAAAGAAAGAAGCTGTTATTAAAACGCAAGAAATAATCAAGTATTATATGGATCAGATTGGTGCTTCTAAAATCGCAAAATCATCTAATGGATTAGAACTTGTAATTACAAGAAACTTTGCTGACTGGTTTATGTGTTCTACAGCTGAAACTTGGAGTTCTTGTTTAAACTTTGAAAGTGAATATCCCTACTGGGCAGGAATCCCAGGACTTATTGTTGATCCAAATAGAGTACTTGCCTATATTACAGATGGACAAAGAAAAACTGCTTATGGTGTAGAAGTAGATAGATTTATTTCTCGTACTTGGATTGTACAAGACAGAGAGGATGTTTTTCACCATTTACGGTGGTATCCATCCAAGATGTTTAAAAACAAGATCCTTCGTCGATATTCTAAACTTAATGTACCTGAGCTTAGGGAACATGACTGGATATCTAAACTTCCACTTGATTTATTATTTCACAAAGAAGAGATTGGTTCTTGTTTTATTTTTATGGATATGAGCTGTTGGTTGGTTGATGACGAAGGAAAAGTTTTTATTGTTGGATTTGACGAGGGTGGTTTTACTTTTATAGAAGAAGGGACTTATCCTGCAATCATAGAAGATGAAGATCATTTTCAATATTGCGATGGGCTTCAATATCTTATAGACAACAAGGAAGAAATTATTTATGCTAAAAACAGGTCAATTCAATGTAATGAATGTGGAGTTAGGTTAAGTGAAGAGGAAGTTTTCACTATAGGATTTAATGATTATTGTGAGGATTGTTATAACAATGCATAAAAAAGGACACCTTAATTGGTGTCCTTTTTGTTTACTTAATTAGATTATTCGTCTAAAGAAGCACCTGCCTTATCAACCTGCATTGTGATCTCGATGATCTCAATTGTGTTGGTAGGAATGATTCTAATAGTACCTTTCATGATGTTCTGTGCGATTACATCAGGTGTATTTACTGTTTCATCAATAATTACACTGTACTGGTCAATTCCACCACCCTGTCTGATAGGTTCAAGAATTTGTACCACTAAATTTGAAGCTCGTCTCCAAGAATCAGGATTATGTGGTTCAAAGATGATAGCTTCTAAAGCTTTTTTGATTAATTTCTTAGCGAAGATAATCATTCTTCTTACGTTTACTCTATTAAGAGAAGTATTCTCTCTAATAAGTGTCTTTTGTCCATAGATTTCAAGACCCTTAGAAACAAAATTTACGATTGGGTTAACTGCATTGAAGTCACCATAAAGAAGTTCTCTTTGTAAGAAAGAAGGTGATAATTCATAATCAGCTGCTGTAATTCGACCTCTAAGATCTCCAGCTGGTGCGAACCATGAACCATAAAGTCTATCAACTTCCATTAATTTTTCTGCAATAAATACAGAAGGTGGACACCAAACATATTCTTTTGTATCGTCATTATAATCTTTTAACCAAGACCAATAAAGAATACCATAAGATGTATCAAGAGCAGTTGTTCTTCCTTGATTTCCAATTCCATTATGCCAATCAGCTACTTCATTATAAAGTAATCCCATTGGTGGATCAACAATATAAACAAAATCTTGTCTAGCTGCTGTAAGTGCGACTGCTGCGTCCTGAACTGTTTCATCTCCCTCATCTGGAGTGATTAAAATATGATAATCAAACAATTCAACATTTCCAAGATCACCAGTTACTGCTAACTCTGTGATAAAAAGTGCTTCATTTGCACCAGCTGCTGCGTCATCATCAAATCCATCAGTTCCAACTACATAATCGTAATCTTGAGAAGTATCTCCAGCTGTAAATTCAATATCTCCAACTCCAAGATTTACAACACCATCTGCATAAACGGTAACTGTATCATCACCGTCTAAATCTTCAACTGCGTAACTAATAAAATCTGAACCACCATTATCAGGTGTTTCATTAACTACAGTTACAAAATAATTTGTATCTGCTGTTGTGAGTGAAACTTCATCAAAAGTTTCTTTAAGAAAACCGTCGTAAAAAACTTCGATTTTATGAACAAGACCCAAAGTTACAGGATTTGTTCTTGAAGATTTCTGTACAGTAATAAGGTTTGTTGAAGAGCCTTTTTCTGAAGCTGTGATGATAATATCATCAGTTCCAGAACCATCTTCGTCAATTCCAGGAACTGCTGCGACTGTTGCGACTGCAACTGCACCTTCACCAATTAAATCAGTTCCGGTTGTTCCAGAAGCGATTAAAACTGTACTTGATGCTCCTTTAGTTGCTGATGTAATTGTAATTACATTTCCAACTAAAACTGCTGTTGCTCCAGAACCTTCTGCGATAAGTGCTGCGTCGATTGCAGCCAAAATATTAGCCGCTGTTTCTTCAGTGCTTGTTGTTGTGAAAGCCGCATTTTCTAATGTTCCGCCATCGATTGTAATATCGACAGAATATTCTGTTGCGTCTGTTAAAGTCGTTACAGGATCTGCTCCGAGATCAAGTCCCATAGTTCCTGAAGTTGCTTCTTCGAGATTGTGAATTACTTTCACTGCTGCGGTTGCCGCTTTATCTCCAGATTCAGTTGCAACTCTATCAAAAATTACCTGATTTCCCTGATTAAATGCTCTATATGCTGCAAGTGCCGCATAAGGGGAACCATCTACTGTAGTTCCAAATTTTTCATTAAATTCTGATCTTGATGTCACTAAAGTAGGTACTCCGATTGGTCCTTTGGTAGCATATCCAACTATCGCTAGGACTGTATCGGAAGAAGTTACTGTATAAGCAGACATATCACGTTCAAGAATTTTAATACTAGGTGATTTAGCCATTATGTTTTTTCCTCCATAAAATTATCTATAATTACCTTTACTATTTTATTTTTTTGATAAATAACAAACCTCTCGCTTCGAGGTTACGCATTTGCTTCGTTACAAAATCAACTAAAATAAACTTTCGTTGTCTAATTGTTCTACCAACTAATTTTATTGGTTGGTAAGTTTTATTGAATATCTTATAAGACACTTAAGCACTCCTCTAAACATCATATACCATATCCATAGAAAGAATTTTACCATAATACTCTTCGTAATTTAATGGTAAATAAGCTCTAGGAACCGTAATGTCAAATCCATATCGGAACGATATATCTCTGGCGTCACCCGGATCTAAGACACTTTCAGATTGTGGAATCATTGTTTCTGCTTCCATCCACTGTCCGTCTACAACTGTGGCATATTTTCTGTTATTAGGTGCCGCTGTCATTGCTTGATATAATAAAATATCCATGTCTGATTGTAATGCAGACCACATTGTCACTCTATATGTTAACTGATAAACTAATGGATGATATTGTTCTTCAAAAACATTAGAACTATCATCAGCTTGCACATATTTTTTATAAAACCCAGTAGGCGTTTGTCCCGGTGCCAATTCCATTCCCTGTAAAACTACAGAAACAGTTGGGTATAAATTACCACCATTTATAATTGGTGCTATAAGTTTTGCAAAAGCCTTTTCGGGAGTTGCGTAAAAAACATCAACATTCTGATCCTCTGGATATTTACTTAACCAGAGTTTCTTTTTCAGAAATTCTTTGATTGCTATTGATTGCTGTTTAAATAAAAAGTGTTCAAGTAAGCTAGGCATTAAAACGCTCCAATCGCAGGTATCTTAAAATATTGATCTTCCAATTTATCTTTACTGCTAGCCTTCTTTATAGCTCCACCATAGATAAAAGTATTAAGAACGTTTTGTCCTTCTATATCTACAGGTTCAGTAAACTCTATATGAATATTTCCACTACTAGAAATAGTAGCTGTTTTAACTGCATCATTACGTTTAATGATATCTAACAAACCTGACACTTTCTTCAATATTGCTTTTTTATATATAGTTAAAACTTTATTTGTTTCCATTATGCGTCGTAATTCACTTGTATTGTTCCGTCAGCTTTTGCTACGATATCAACCGCAGGATCGTTTCCTCCAAGATTACCCATTGTCTTACCATCTTTTTTTAACTTTTCTCTAAGTGCTGCAAAATGTTTTGGATAATCAGCTTTTAAACCACCATATCCTTTAGTATAAGGCTTACCATCTACTGTAATGACTTGTGCGTTTTTATCTTTTATTTCAATATTTGCTTCTATGAAATATTTTTTATTATTAAGCTTCTCTCTCTTAATAAAATTCTTAGCGGCTTTCATGTTATCAAAAGTTTTTATAAGTTTATTCTTTCCGGTTTTGGAACATTTATCCATAACTTTTGTTTTGTCTGTATCAGCAGAATATTTTGGTCTTACTTCATCATCATATTGTACAGCTTCAACATTTTTATTTTTATTAACTTTTTGTTGTTTTCCTTCAGGACCACCATCCGCAACTTCAATTAAAGCATCTCCATCTCCATCACCTTTTCTGGCTTCAATTAAAGCATCTCCATCTCCATCACCTTTTCTGGCTTCAATTAAAGCATCTCCATCTCCATCACCTTCTTCTATAGCAAGAACAACTTTAAATTTTGATTTTACTTTATCACCAACAATCTCAAAATCAACTGCGTCATCATTTGTAAAAGTTTTAAGCTTACCATTTGTCTCAGCTTTTTTAATCTGTGATGCAATTTTAGTTACAATTTTTGATCCATATCTTTTAGATAGTTCTTTCTTTAAAGAATCGATTCGATGACTCTGAAACGTAAACCGTCTGGATGTATTACCATCCTTTACGACTATCGTATGTAGTCCTGTAATTTCTTTTGAGGCTTCGCTAAGTAATCCTTCTATCTTCATATTTTACTCCATTCTCGTTTTAAGATTGCCAAGTTGATTGGCTTTTTTAATTCGACTAATATAATTTCCAGGAAGATTAAATCTATCTACCTGTGCCAGTTCTAAATCTAACTGCCATAAAGAATAATTCCATCCAAATTCTCCAGATGGTTTTGCTCCTGTGACTTCATACATTCGATTTTTATCAGTAATAATAACATCACCAAGTTCAATAACATCTGTTATATTCTGGTAAGTTTTATCTATTGAATAAATCATAGTTTCACGTTCACTGAAAGAAGTCTTATTAAAATCTATGAGGTTAACACTCAAGTCATTTTGTCCAGCAAGAACACAAGACCAATCAGGATAATCATTAATTCTACTTCCTAACTTTCTAACCGTAGAGAACATATTGTTCGTTAGGTCAAAGGTTAAGTAAGACTTATTATTTATATATAATGTTAAAACATTATTTATCTTTTCAATAGAGGGGATACCTCTTCCGCTATATTTAATAAAAATTTCAGATACATGTTTCTTTCTAAGGTCAGAAACAATTTTAACCATATCTGCAAAATTTACTTTAGCTACTAATATTTCTTCTCTCTCTTTAAACTGTTCCATATCAAGAAAGCCAACCCATTGGTTCGTATTAAAGACTGCTCTAATTGGAAAAGGAGGTAGATAAATTCTTCCCTGCCGACTTTCGCCATATAACTCATCAAGTTGTGTCTCAGTCTTATCCATTTTAAAGACTTGTAGTTCAGGACCAACTGAGTTTATATAACCACTTGACAGTTCGTTAACCCATTCTTGCATTAATTTCTCCCTTACTTAGCTTTTAACAGGTCAGAATAATTTTCATAGTAATCTTCTGGATACTTATTATTTTCATCTAAACCTGCATTGTAATTTCTATCTTTTGATAGAGGAGTGAATTCTAATAAATTTTCATAATCAACATAAAATGTGATTGCTTCACCACTTACAATGATATCTGCCATAATATTATCCTTATACTTTATCTTTACGCATAAAAAAAGGCAGAGAATACCCTGCCTTCTAATCTAAT
>QMPG01000078.1 GCA_003648455.1 Bacteroidota bacterium | reverse complement strand
TGTTTTTCAACTTTTTCCGGAACAACCTCTTTAATAACTTTGGGTGCTTTTTTAGTTTTCTTTTTCTTTGGTTTTTCAACCACCACTTCTACTACTTCTTCTACTACTTCTTCTACTTCTTCTACTACAACTTCTTCAACTACTGGTGCATCTTCACCTTTGTTTATATAGTTAGCTGCTGTGTTTCCTGATTTTGTCATTTTATCTTCCTTAATTAATTTTTATTAGATAACGGTAAATGGATATCCGGTAGGAGTTGATGCTAATGATACTTTGAAATACATTGTGTTTCCACCATCAACTTTTGTAATTCCATATCGGTTCATAATCATCTGGTGAAGACTAAAATTTTCATAGTCTGTTACAAGTGGTCCTGCCTCTACTTTGTAAGGAGAAAGAACAACACCGGAACTAATATTTCCGGAAGGTTTTTTTCCTATATACATATCATAAGAAGTTGTATCAAAGGTATTAACATATACGTCTAAGAAACCAAGTTTTCCAATCTTGGAAACTCCACCAATAATATCTTCTCCAGTTCCAGTAAATCTATCCATCGTTGTAATTAACTGAACCATAAGAGCAGGAATGATTACAAAGTTTGCAAGTCCTTTTCTGGTTCCAGATGCAATTGCTGCAGCTGCTTTCATAATAGCCATTTCAAGTTCTGTTAGTAAACTCTGAACAGTTCTTGTTTCATCATTATCCCAGATATATACGATTGGTGTATAAAAATCAGCATGTCCTGCGATTGCTTCTACGACATCAAAGTCAGTACCGTTAGCAATTTCAGTAGCTACAATTTTTAACTTTTCATCATCAAGGTCAAACTTTATGATTTTCATGTCTTGTTCTAATTCTTTAGAATAATTTATCTGGGCTTTTCTTGATTTTAAATCAACATCAGCTTCGTTTAATCTAATATGAATATCTGGAACATCTACATTTTCTCCGATTTCCGAGAAAGCATCATTGAAAACATCTACTGCACTTGTTCCTAGAATAATGTCTCCATCGCTGTTAGTTATATCAAGACCGAAAATTTTTCCATTATTGTATTCCATTGGTTGAACATCAACTAGTGATTTTGTTGTTAATGCTTCTTGGTAATAACGAATAAGTTTTGCGATTTGTGTATCTTGGTAATCAGCACTAGTAGATAGAGTAGGAGCTTCATTAAGATTAATGTTTTCAACATTATCAACTGAGTTCTCTAAAATTACTTGTGCTATTTTTTTATCTTCTTCGTTGAGAGTTTCAAAATAGTCCATATTGTCTCCTGTTTAATTTATCTTTACATCTTCCCGCCACGATTGACAATAAAAGAATAATTGTCTATAATTAGATATGGGGGAAAGAATGGCTTTAATAAACGCAACGAAAGAAAATGTTTTTGTGGGAGCTACAATCTTTAAAGGCGAGATAAAACTTTATGTATATAAAGTAAATGCTAAAACTTTGTATGTTGGCGAAACAGAGCAAAAGGTAATTGCTTCTAAATGGGAAAATAAACCTCTTGGACAAAAATGGGTTTTATTTATGGACAAGGTTAATGGTAAAAAAGTTTCTTACGATGGGCTTACAATTTCTTCCGAAGAGGCTGGGTTAAAAGATGGTTTCCTAAAAATTAAAGAAGCAAGAGAAGCTATGAAAGATTGGCTTGGTAAAAAAGGAAGAAAGCTTCTTAGCGAACAACTTGCTCTTGAGAAAAAAGGAAAAAATGTTTTGATGATGAGAAATGATTTTGGAACTCATAGATTTCATATCATTGTAATTCACCCAGATAGAAATGGACAAGTTCTTATTCGTTATGATAATGCTTATCTATTCTATAATGAGAACACTCAGGTCTATACTCGTTTTGATAAGTCAATTCATAAAGATGGCAAGAATGTAATCTTTCCGGAGTTGATTATGGAACAGAAAACATCGAATGTAGCTGTCTAGTATATCTTCCCTGGCGGACACCCGCCAGGGATATTTTTTAAAAAATAAATTTAAAATTAATAAAATAAAAAAATTAAATAAACGTCGGAGCACCATACCCCGTCGCTTCATTTCATTTACCTAGTATATACCCCTATATACCGGGTTTAAGTCAATAGTATATAGTTTTTTAAAAGAATAATGTTTTCTAAGTATTTTAAAATTAATTTAAAAAAAATTAAAAAATATTGACAATTAAAGAAAAAATCTGAAAACCTATTATTTTTTGAGAGTTGACAATAAAAGAATAATTATCTATAATGTGTGTAGGAACGGGAAAATTAGAAAATTAAAAAAAATGAAAAATGGTTCTTGACAATAAAAGAATAATTGTCTAAAATCAGGTAAGGGGAAAAAATGGTAGATAACGAAACTTTAGAAAATGAACAGATTGAATTGTCGAAAAGTCGTCTTGGAATAATGGGTGTTCACGTTTCTCCGGTAAAAAAGGGTAGAAAATGTGTAAATAAAAAAACCCGTATGTATTCTAAAAACGTTACTTTTCAGGCGACTCCGGAATATCTTGAAAATCTTCGTTTACGATTGAATGAGAAAAATCGGGTAGGTTGACAATAAAAGAATAATTGAGTAAAATCAGTTATTCCTGAAGTGGATTAGTTTCTAGTCCCTTTCAGGAAGGATTGACAATAAAAGAATAATTGAGTAAAATAGGTTAAACAGTTTCCCGTATGGGGAACTAAAAAATAAATAGTAGGGGTACTATATGACAAATCAGGTAATGGATCTTTTCGGACAGATGGACGTTGTGGCAATTGAATCTTTCATTAAGAATGAGGTAAAACCTTATCTGAAAGAACGGAAGGAAACTGAGAAAAATGATCTCATGACTTCTGTCAAGTCTCAGCTTTCTGACGGTGATACTGTCACTGTTCGGTATAAGGATTCCGAAATTACTGGAACGGTTGTTTCTCTTCGAGAGAAAACCTTTTCTATCCTTACCGATGAAATCCTGAACGCGAAGGGTGAACCTTCCCGGATTTCCCGTGGGTACAATTTTGTGTCCGCAATCGGTGAAAATATTGATAATGAGGAAGTTATCTAGTTTTCCGGGGAAGTATACAATCGTATACTTCCCCGTTTTTTCTTTCTAAAAATAAACACACGTTCATTCGTTATTCCCGAATCACGAATAAATCTGCGTTCATTTTTGGGTTCTTGACATAAAAAGAATAATTAAGTAAAATAAGGTAAGAGGAAATAAAGAATGACAAGAAATGAAGTATTAGATAAGATTAAAAATGGTGATCTTAATTTTAGCAATCAAGAATTATCTGGAGTTGATCTCACGGGAGTTGATCTCCGTGAAGCAAATCTCCGTGGAGCAGATCTCACTGAAGCAAATCTCCGTGGAGCAGATCTCCGGGAGCAAATCTCCGGGAAGCAATTCTTGAGCTATAGTTTGACAATAAAAAAATAATTGAGTATAATATCATATAAGGGGATAAAATGAAAAAAGTCGTGATGGTTTCTTTTGATGATTGGGATGTTGTGTTTTTTGACACCAAAGAAGATTTTTTTAAAAAAGCGAATGAAATGAATCTTGTCGCAGTAAGTGAAAATTGTCGTGCGTTTGAAACTGAAACTGGAAAAGAAATTAGCCTTGAGTTAAAAATTGTTGAAAAGTAATTGACTAAAAAAGAATAATATATTAAAATGTTCGTATAAGATACGGAGCTGAAACTAGTGATTAAAAATAAAAGTCCGCCTATTTAGGCTATAATAGTATAAAAAATAAATAGTTATTTATTCGCAACTTGCGAATTGTGAATTGATAAAAATTTATTTAATCGGCTGTTTGACAAAAAAAGGATAATTACCTATAATGAATTAGAGAGTTAAAGAGAAGTCAATCAAAGCATAAACGTTGCGGTTTGTTGTAGAGGGAGATTTCAATTTTTCATAATTGGATTTTACCGGAACCTAGGAAAGATGGTAAAATCTGGTGGTAACTGAGACAGTTCGAGTCTGTCGGCCTCCGTACTGAATATTATACAACGCAAACATTTTATTCAGGTGAGTGTGCAATGGAACAGGATAATAAGAGGGTTCGAGTCCCTCCAGTTACTTTTTTTGAAAATTAGTTAATAGTGAAAATAAATAACGGTATGGCTGAAATTGCGGTAAGGCACTTCCAGCGTGGAAGGTATCACCATCTAAGCTCCCGCAGGCTTTAAATGTGATTGTTAGTGAAAGTCTAACTGCCGTTGTTTATTTTCACTATTGACAAAAAAAGAATAATTGCCTATAATAAAGTAAGAGGGAAATAATGACAATAGAAGAAGTTTTTAATAAAGTAGAAAACAATGATCTTAATTTTAGTAGTCAGGACTTATCGGGAGCAAATCTCCGTGATGTAAATCTCCGTGGAGCAGATCTAAGTGATGCAAATCTCACTGATGCAGATCTCACTGATGCAGATCTCCGGGGAGCAGATCTCACTGATGCAAATATCACTGATGCAAATCTATATGAAGCAAATCTCCGTGGAGCAGATCTAAGTGGAACTTTTTTCATTGGAGCAAATCTCCGTGAAGCAAATCTCCGGGGAGCAGATCTCACTGATGCAAATCTCCGGGGAGCAGATCTCACTGATGCAAATCTCCGGGGAGCAGATCTAAGTGGAGCAAATCTCCGTGGAGCAGATCTCACTGATGCAAATCTCCGGGGAGCAGATCTAAGTGGAGCAGATCTCACTGAAGCAAATCTCCGTGGAGCAGATCTCACTGAAGCAAATCTCCGGGGAACTTTTTTCGGTGGAGCAAAGTTCGTTTGACATAAAAAGAATAATTGCCTATAATAAGGTAGGGAAACAAAATGACAAGAAAAACAACTGATTATATGAATATAACAATTGCGTTAATTGTTGCTATTCCTATAAAAACTATTATTCATCTTTTTAAAGGAATTGTTTGTTTCTTTAATGAACAAAAAAACTTTTATGAAGAAATAAAGAGAGAATATAAAGAGGTTTGACAAAAAAAGAATAATTGTCTATAATAATGTAAGGGGGATAAAATGGAAATAATGGCAGGGAAAATTGAGGTTGGTGATATAGTCGTTCTTCGTGGTTGCGGAAAAGACTATAAGAAAATTACAGATGTTCGCAGACATGGTTTTCCGAGAAATACCGCTGGACGTTCTTATATGTTGTCCTTGCAAAGTGGCCCACACTCCGTCATGTTCAATGAATTGGATATGGTGAAAGTGAAATAGTTTTTAAATATATGAACATAAATAAAATTATGTTCATATTCTTAAACGTTATGACATTGACAATAAAAGAATAATTGAGTATAATTAGGTAAGGATGAAAAAATGAAGTTTTTAGTAAAGTGTGCTTTAAGTGGCGGTTTCGGTGGAACCGAAATGGTTGATGGTGAAATCTTAGAGTTTGATTCTTTTGTAGAAGCTGAGGATTATGCTTTTGAAATGGCATGTCAGGAATATGATTCTTACGCAGGACTTTACGGATTGCGTGATATTAATGAAATTATGGAAGAAGAAGAAGTTGATGAAGATGAAGCAGAATCAATCTATAATAACGATAGAGAATCGTGGGTTGATTATTTAGTAGAAGAAGTTAAGTCTTAATAATAAAAATGGGCGGGTAAGCCGGTGTAAGTTTAGCAACTTCACTAAACCCAACTCTCAGCCATTGTACAAAAAATGAGTATAAGCAGTTAGTCCTGTAACCGGCACTTTATCCCATTCGTCTAATGGTTAGGACGCCAGGTTTTCAACCTGTAAAAAAGAGTTCAATTCTCTTATGGGATATCAGGAGTTAAAATGATACTTCACGACATAGAAAAAGTTGAAAAAAGTGGTGAAATTATTATTGTTAAATATGACATAAAAGGTGTTGAAAACGCAATAATGATCGCTGAAGTTTTTAAGGAAAATGATGTGGATTCTATATATAGGGTTCATGAGTTTGACACAAACAACAATCATTATGATTTTTACAAAGTAGTTTGACAATAAAAGAATAATTGTCTATAATGAGGTAGAGTAAAGAATAATATAGGGAGAGAGAAATGAGCAGAAGCCATAAGAAGAACCCTGTAATGAAATCTACTAATTGTAAAAAGTTTGCGAAGCGTCAAGCCTCTAAAAAAGTCAGAAAATCTGATGAAGTCAGTAATGGTGGCGAATACAAAAAGATTGGCGAGGGCTGGGATATCAATGATTATGTTGGTAGATGTTTTCGTGAAAGTGATAAGTGGTGGTTCAGAGAAGCAAACAAAGAATATCTTATCACTATGAAGTAAAAACGCACTTATAGTATAATGGACTATTACCCTTGTTTCGTAATCAAGAAATCTCAGTTCGATTCTGAGTAAGTGCTTTCTTGACAATAAAAGAATAATTGAGTATAATAACTCAAGGGGATAAAAATGTTTTTAATGATTTTAAAAATTGCTTTCTTGTTTATGACTGTTTTATTTACATTGACAAACGTTATTAGAACAATGTTGAAAAATAATGTTCCTGCTGCCAATATGTTTTTTCAAACAATTGGAATTACAGGTTTTATTGTTTTACAATGGTTAGTTTAAGCTTTCGTGATGAAACTGGGAAACATGCTAGACTAAGAATCTAGTGCTAGAAATGGCTTGTGGGTTCGACTCCCACCGGAAGCATTTGACAATAAAAGAATAATTTAGTATAATAATGTAAGAGGAAATAAAAATGAAAGACTTTAATGAAATTGACACAGGTAAGATTAAAACGGTTTCGGAGTTTATTACTCGCCCTGATGGCAGTGGAACTGCTTATGTTACTTTTCAAGGAACACGTTTCAAGAAAAGTATGGGTGCTCATGTTTCTTTGACTAAGGACGAGCATACTTCCGTCAAATTTAATGGTTAATTGAGGTTAAACTTTTGAAAGAGAACGACTTTAATTTTCTTTCAAAAAATGTTTCTTTGAAAGAAAAAGAATTATTTTTCGGGCCAATTGATTTAAAAAATGAAAGCTGGTTTGAAATAGAAGAAAAAGATATTATGGCTAATATCTTATTCAAAATTGGTATATTCCCGTCTATAACGCAGGCGAGAAAAAATGGATGGAACAAGCCAATTCCAAATGGATTTTCTGAGTTTAAAGTTGGTAAGAATAAAAGAATGATTACCATTTTGAACTTGACAGAAAAAGAATAATTGTCTATAATTAAGTTATATTAAAGATAATCCTATACAGGGAAAGCTAACTATTAATTTCCTGTATAAATTAAACGTCTAAGTTAGATAGACGGATGGACTGCCAGAATGTTTGGTTATCTTCTTATTTGGAAAGTATGTCAGCGGCTACTGACACCTTGCTTAGAAAGCAAGCACACGTTTTACGTGGGGGATCGACACCTCTACTTTCCGTATTTTCAATAAAAACCGCAGTACAGCGTTTTCCCGAAGGTTGAGTTATCCTGTTAATTCCTTGAGGTGATTGTCCGGTTTTTAGCTTTTGTTTTTGGGGAGATATACTTATCAGGTATGTCTCCCCATTTTTCTTGCCTAACAAAATGGTTGAAACTGATTGTTTGTTAGGCAAGAAAAAAGTATTGACATTAAAAGAATAATTTAGTATAATAAGGTAAGAGGAAAATAATGACAAAATCAATTAAAGAAAAAAGACTTTACGGTAAAGCGGCTTATCAAAAGAAATATGAGTTTAAGGGGTCGCATCCTCGTCCTCGTTCTCGTGG
Source organism: Bacteroidota bacterium (assembly GCA_003648455.1). Next base: position 3,005 of record QMPG01000078.1, on the reverse strand, counting down.
AGTTAATAAATTCGGTAGTAAATAATTATTGACATTAAAAGAATAATATAATATAATAAGGCAAGAGGGAACAAAATGAAAGTGAACTTTAATTTAGGAATTGGTTATCCTTCAGCAGTCCGTAGAGTAGAAATGGATGTTGAAGAGAATTTAGGGTTCACTGAAGAAGAGTGGCTTGAAATGGATGAAGATGAACAATTTGAAGTTGCTTTAGATTGGGCGTGGAACTATATTGAAGTTTATATAGACTAATTTTACAGGAGAGGTTTAGAGAAACTTGAGACATTAACTTCATTTTCAACTTTTGCTATAAGCAAGAGAATAATTTTTATTCTCTTTAAACTAATTATTGTGAAGATGAATTAACAACTTGAATGTTAAAAGTAGACTCGCCTTTCTTGTTTTTTTTGACAATAAAAGAATAATATGGTATAATATTGTATAAAGGGGACAAAATGACTTTTGATAAATCGACAATGGAAATGATTAGAAAGGAAATGACTGATGTTCTTTCTCGATATGGTGCTCCAAAAGAAATCCAGTTCAAGATAGGTAATATCACTTATGACGATAATTCTTTCAGGACAACTCTCAAGGTTGTAAATGTCGGTGGTGGTCATAATCCTGACAAAGCAGAGTTTGAAAAGTTTTGTTGGAAGTTTGGTCTTCCTCATAATGCTTACGGCAAGATAATCAACTGGAAAGGCGTTGATTACAAAATCGCTGCAATCAGACCGAGAGCGAGAAAATATCCTGTTCTTCTTGAAAATCTTCAGACTGGTGAAAGGAAAGTATGTTTGATGGCAAGTTCAGTCAATGATTTGATTTGACAATAAAAGAATAATAGTGTATAATAAGGTAATAACAGAAACAATCCTAGATTGTTTAATTTAAATTTTGTAGGGGTACAAAATGGAACTTAATGAGTATTCTGTAGAGGAACTCAAGGAACTTCTTGAAGAAGTTAAGGTTGAACTCGTTGAAAAACGTGAAGAGGCCAAGGAAGCTGCCAAAGTTGAAAAGAATGAACGGGCTGAACGGTTCAAGGACATTCTCGAAGCTGGTGATTCCGTTTCCTTCCTGTATGGTCGTGAAAACGTACTGTGCAATGGTGTTGTGGTTCGGGCGTCTGAAAAGTCTGTAACCGTCGAATCTGAAGCTTTCGCGAAGGGAAAAAACTACGTTCGGTTTGATCGTTTCGTAGAAGTCCTTGCAAAGGCCGAAGTTGAAGAAGTAGTCGAGGAAAATCTCGAAGAGGCTGTTTAACTTCATATTGGATGATATGACAAGCCAAATAATTCCAAACCGCACGGATTTTGGTAATGTTGGAAAATCATATCATTCGATTTTTAATCTATATTAAAGTATGGATTAAATATCGAATGGTGTGCGTATATTTAAAACCCCTTAAAACATAATGATTTTAAGGCAACCGTATTTAGTTCAAACACACTATTTCGATTGTAGCGGTTGGGGGACTGGAAACAGTCCCCCTTCATTTTAGAGAATATTAAATTAATGATAATTGTGGGGTTTAAAAGGTAAGCCAACAACTAAACCTTTTCGTGGTATTTACGTTAAAATACCTTGCCCTCATTGTTTTGTAAAGATAATTTATATTACAATGAGGGCTTTTTTATGTTTGACTTTCTCGAAAACTATGATTATTTAATCATACCTTACTTATCACAAATACTAAGAGCAGTATTAATACCCTTCGCAACACTTGGATTTGTTTATATCTCTGGAAGATTATTGGAGATAACAAAAACAGATAAAGCAAGAAATATCTTTGCTACAATTATGATTTTAATTCTTTCTTTTGCAACAGGAAAGTTTGATGGAAACTTAGCAAATATGTTATCATTTCCATATATTTTTAACTCTTTAATTTATGCGGCAATAAGTGCTATTATTTATATAAATCTTTGTTGGAGACTTTCCTCTCGAATAGATAGATTATTAGATAAAAGAGTTGGTAGTGATGAGGACTATGAAAAAGAAAGACTTGCGGCAGAGAAAAAAAGACTTGACGCAATTAAAAAAAGAAAAGCAGATAAACTAAAAAGAAAATTAGCTAAAAAAAAGAAGGATAAATAATGGACTTAAAAAAACAAGTGGCTTTTATTATAGATAGATATGTAAAAGTTAGAGGCGGAGACAAACAAGCTCCTGATGTTATTGATTATATTGAAATAATCAACGAAGAAGTAGCAATACTTAAAAACGGAGATCAACTGATTTTTATGGTTATTGGCTCTAATGATTTTTTTGATTGGGTTTTCAACTTTATGTTTAGAAAAAGAATTGTTCCTTACAATGGAAACAATAAAAAGTTAAAAGTTCATAATGGTTTCTATAAAGCATATCAACTTATTAGAGAAAAAACTCATATGTATATTAAACATAATGATGTTAAATCCATTGTTGTTCATGGGCATAGTCATGGAGCAGGAATTGCTACTTTAATGGCTGTTGATATTCAATATAACTTTCCGGAAATTGATTTGGGGTGCGTTTTAACAGGTTCTCCAAGAGTAGGAAATAAAGTTTTCAAAGGTTCTTATGATAAAAGAGTTCCTAATACAATGTTGTTTAGATATGCTAATGACCCAGTAGCAAGACTTCCTTTTAAGTTTATGGGATATTCTCATGTATCAAAAGAAATTGCTATTGATAAAGTAAAGAAATGTAAGTTTATTGCTATAAAAGATCATATACTTACAACAGAAAAAGCTAAAAGATATTTAGAACTCTACCCAGTTTAATTGACAAAAAAAGAATAATTGCGTATAATAATGTAAGGGGATAAATATGAGTATAACTCAAGGGGCTAAAGCAGTTCTTACAGGTAAAAATAATGAAAGTTTAGTAAAAGAATTTTTTAACAATGAGAATATAATTCAATTAGATAAAAGAGACATACAAATTTCTATCTTTAAGAGTGGAGATACTTCATTAGAAGATGGAATGTATGTTATCTCACAATGTGCATTTAAATTAGA
>QMPG01000077.1 GCA_003648455.1 Bacteroidota bacterium | reverse complement strand
TTTTCATATAAATTTATCCAAATTTTCTTGAATTATCCCGATAGTACTTCAAAAATTTGGATAAATTTCTAAAGAAAAATAATTGAAGCTGTGATAATATCTTATATCGAACTCAGGTTATTAAGCGTCAGCTATTTGCCTGTCTAACAATTTACTTTCGGTTATATCAATTGCAATAAGAACAATTTTATATGAAGTGTCGACGTCAATAATAGGCTTATATATTTCTTTTATCCATTTTTCAGTTTTATTAACAACAATGCGTCTTTCTCTTTCTTGTATATCTCCTGCTTGTAATTGTTTTAATAATTCTTCGTAGTCGTCTCGTGATTGTTCATCTTTAACAACAAAGTAATCGAGGAATTTTCCTTTCATAAAATCAGTAGGATAGCCATATATTTTAGCCATATTATTGTTAACATTAATAATCATTCCTTCCATGTCTAAAACAATAATTGGTGTAATGCTTTGCATCGATTTTATTACACTTTTAAGTTCAAGGTCTCTTTTTTCGGCTTCTTCTTGTGTTGCTTGCAACTCCTCTAAATTTTGTCGCATTTCTTCTTCATGCTGTGAGAGTTCATCTTTCTGATATTGAGCTTGTTCTAGCAATTTGTTTGTTTTTAGAATAACTTTTATGCTGGCTATTGTTGATGCAATGCTTTCGGCTACTTTCTCAATAAAAGAAATTTTATATGGTTCAAATTCATTAAAAGATACCAGCTCTATAATTCCATATATGTAATCATTAAGATTTAACGGCACTATTAATACATTTCGCGGACTTTTGTCGGTTGAAATTCCTGTTGTGATAGAAATAAAATCATCGGGTACATTTGTGAGATAAAGGGTTTTTTGTTCTTGTGCTGCACGACCAATCAATTCTTCTCCCATCAATACCTGCTTTTTAATATTTTTCTTTCTTCCAAAAGCAATTGTAGCATATAAATCGTAATAAATTTCTTTTTCGTTTTCATCATTAATTATGAAGAATGCTCCTTGGGCAACGTCAACATATTTAACCAAATTTTTAATAATATTGTATGAGAATTTTTTCATGTTGTCGTTGTTGTCACGAAGAATTTCTCCAAATTTTGCCAATCCTCGGGTATGCCAATTTCTTTTTTCGTCTTCCTTTTTTTGAATTTCTTCTTCTTTTGCAGCTATTTCGAGACTTTCTCTCATTTCCATTAATGAATGCCCGAGAGTGTCTTTGTCGCTCAAAAGTTTAAACTCAGTATCTAAATTACCTTGTCCTATCTCGTTTGCAAAATCGATTGCTCTTCCTAATCCATCGACTAATTTATTTATTGATTTAGAAATATCACCAACTTCATCTCTTGTTTTAATATTAATTTTTTGTGATTTGTGAATATTCCCTTTTGAAATTTCTTTTAATGAATTGGTGATTCTTAAAATAGGGTTTGTAACAACTTTTTTTGAGACAATTAATATTATTATCGAAAGAATAATTAATCCAATAATACCTATAAGAATAGAGTTGAAAAAAATGTTTCTTGCTTTAACCATCAACACTTCTTTTGGTACAACTATAGCAAACGACCATGGTGTTATTGTGGCACCAATTTTTATTGGATGAAAAGTTATATAACTAAGCAATATTTCTTTGTCGACAGTTATTAACGAAAATTTTTTGCCTTTTTTTATTTTTTCTAAAACATGAAATTTTTTTTGAGTGCGAGGGGCAAATTCTTTAAACGATTTACCTACTAAGTTTTTATAGGGATGAGTAATAAAAGCGCCATTGTTTGAAATCAAAAAGGCATAGCTACCTTCAATTGGTTTAATAGAATCTACGAGTTCTTGAAAATTGTCGATAGGGATATCAATACCAACGACACCGAGGAAATTACCTTCTTTCATTATAGGAACAATAGTGTTTGTCTCAAGAACCTCGTCAATTTTTTTGCCTGTATATGAATAAAAATATGGCTCCATAATTGTTTCTTTGCCCGTTGATTTAGGTATTGTGTAGTAGTCGCCCATAAAAAGCTCTGTTTCTTTTGATATTTGAGTTTTAACTTCTCCTTTATCTTTATAAAATGTTGGTGAGTAATTTCCAATAAACGTGCTTTCTATTGTATTGATATATTTTGAATCTAAAGTGTCTATAGTATTTGGTTCCCAAATAGACCAAACTGATATGTATTTATCGTTTTCTTTAAGAACGCTTTTCATCATTGTAGAAAAAGTAGCTCTTCTATCCTGCATAGGAATGTCTTCGTAGTTTTTAAATATGTGATATAAAACCTTTGTAGATTCCATATAGCTGTCAAGATATGTTTTAATAATATTTGCATAGTCATTAACATAAGTATCGGCCAGTCTTATTGAGTTGTTATATGATTTTTTCTTTAAGCTGATACTAATAATGCCAACAGCAGTACCAAAAATTAAAACCGAAGTAAGCAATATAAAAAACAAAATTTTTGCATTCAGCTTCATCTTAATTTTCATTTCTTTCCTCCAATAATTTTTATATTAAAATTTATATTCAAAGTTTACTAATAACTGTTAACTCTTTTTCAACAAGCTGCCATAATTCACTTAACTCATTAATTAACTTCGGTATTTCTTTTCTTTTTGTTTTTTCTTTTGTGTTTTTCTCAATAATATTTGTTTTTTCAACAAGTGCTTTTAGTCCAAAATATTTTAACTTTGCTTTAAGGTTAGCGGCTTTAATTCCTAAATTACCCAAATTATTATCTTCGTATAGATTTTTCAATTCCTCAATATGCTCAGGAACTGTTTTGATAAAAACATTTACAACTTTTTTAATGCTTGAAAGATTATTATTATAAAGTTTTTTCATTGGATTTAAATCAACATGTTCGAAATTAAAATCTTGGCTTAATGTTTTTTTGTTTGCCTCTATTTGTTTTTCAGATAATTTAGATTTTTTCTTTTTTTGTTTAATCTCAGCTAATACAGCTTTTTTCTTTTCCTGTTCGGTAATATCAATAGCAATGTTAATTATTTTAATTGTTTTTCCCTGTTGGCTAATAACAGGTGTGTATGTTTCAAGCACCCAACTTTCTTTCTCTTTCGATTTAATATATTGAATTTTTTGTTTGGTTTCTCCTCTTTGTAAATCTTGCCAAAACTTATTATACTCCGCTTGTTTCTTTTCGTCTTCAAATTTATTAGATGCGTTAATAACTTTTCCTTTCATTTGTTGTGCCGACAGTCCGTAAAGGTTTAAAAATGGTTTATTCATATCAATAACTCTTCCTTGCAGATCGTATTCGGCAACAAGCATTGTTTCTTTAATTGCATCAATAAGACCAAGCATTTCTTTTTCGCGTTTATTTGCTTCTTCTTGAGTTGCCTGCATCTCTTCCATATTTTGACGCATTTCTTCTTCTTGTTGCTCAAGCTCTTCGGCTCTGTTTTGCGATTGTTCTAATAATTGTGCAGTACGTAAATTAATTTTTAAATTATAAATTGTAGATGCAATGCTTTCGCTAATTTTTTCTACAAATTCTATTTGATAATTTTCGAGAATATTAAAAGATTCTATTTCAATTACACCTAACACTTCATTGTTAAGTTTTAATGGTATAAATAATAGGCTTCCAGGCTTTTCTTTTCCTAATCCGGATGTAATTTTAACATAATCATCAGGTACTTCTGAAACAAAAATTTTCTCTTTTTCTAACACGCATCTTCCTACATACCCTTCATTTAAGTCTACTCGTTTTTGGTCTTTTTTCTTTTTTTCAAAACCAACAGCAGCTCTTAATTCAAAATAAACATCATTTTCATCGGTGTCGTTTATTACATATAAACCGCCTTGGTTGGCGTCTAAATACGACACTATATTGCTCATTATGTTATAGATAAACATTTCAAAATCGTCGTTATTATAACGAAGTATTTCGCTAAATTTAGCAATACCTCGCGAAGTCCAATTCAAATGATTTTCTTTTAATTTTCTTTTGTTCTCTTCTTCATTTGCTTTGTTCAAACTTTTTTGCATCTCTAAAATAGACTTTCCTAACCGGTCTTCTTCACTTAATTGTGAGAATTGAGCTTCAAAATTTCCTTTACCTATTTCAGATGCAAAGTCGGTAATGCTTTTCAGCCCATCTATCAAAGTATTAACAGAATCGGCCATTTCGCCAATTTCGTCACTTGTTTTTACCGGTATTTTTGCACTGTAGTCAACCTCCCCTTTTTCTAATTTTAATAATGATTTTGATGTTCGTTTTAAAGGAATTGTAATGCTTAATGAAATAACAAGAATAACAATAAACAACAGAATCAAACCAATAATACCAACAATTGTAGCTATCTTATATTCATCGTTAATATCGTCATAAATTGTTTGAAGAGGCACTACTATTGCCATTGACCATGGTGTTGTAGTTTTACTAATTACTATAGGGGCAAATGTAACATATACACTATCTTGACCTTGGATGTTTTTAAGTGTATATTGAAAATTTTCGCCTTTTTTAACTCTTTCAAGAATAGAAAATTGTTTTGTGTTTACAGAATCAATATCTGTTATTGGAATTGCTGTTAATTTTTTATTTGGATGAGCAATAAACGAAGCATCGTTATCAAGAATAAATGCATATGAATTTCTAAAAGGATGAATTGAATCGATAAAATTATAAAACTTATCCAAAGCAACATCCATCCCAACTATTCCAACATAAGATGTGTCTTTAAAAATTGGCACAACAATGCTTGTTTCCAGTATTTCGTCACTTTTAAATTTTGTATATGAATAAAAATAGGGTTTTGTAATAGCTTCTTGTTGGGTTGTTTTTAATTGATAGTACAAACTATTTACATCGTCACCTTCAATGTTTAAAGAATCGATTGTAATACTAATGTCATCTGCCGTTCTATAATATGCAGTCGAAATTCTTCCATACGTTTTATTCCAATTGCTGTCAGTAGCAGATAGTTCCCAGCTATCCCAAACCGATGTGTATAGAGGATTTTCTTCTAATAAACAACGTAATAAATTATTATAAACAATGCGTTGAGAAGAATAATGTTTAATGTCATATTCTTTCATTATGTAAGATGTTGTCCTTGCTGCTTCAAAATCAACGTCTAATTGAGCAGATATTAAACGGGCATATTTTTTTACATAAGCATCTGTTAATTGCTTGGCGTCTTTTATTGCCATATTTTTGAAATTATACCCCACAAATTGAGCAACTCCAAAAAACAATAAAATTGAAGATGTTAATATGAAAAAAAATATTTTAACAGTAAGACCAAACTTTATTTTCATTTTATTCCTCCATTTTTTATCATATTTAAATTGTTATTTTTTAAAACAACCTTTTTTTGTTTATAACTATAACATAGATTAACCGCGAGTTTTATTTAACTCATCTTCTAATTCTTTAACTCGTCTTGAATCGGTTATGTCAAATGCAATATTTAATACCTTAAATGGAACTCCGTCAATATCAAAAATTGGCATATATTCTTCCGAAATCCATATATCTTTTTCTTCAAATTTAATGTGCTGAATTTTCTTTTTGTTAATTCCTGCCCTAATATCGTCCCAGAATAATTTAGGATCTTCGGAATTTTCCTCATCACCAATGCTAAAAGAACCTTGTTGTTTGCCAATCATTTGATCTCGGGTAAGGCCTAAAATATTTAAATATTTATCATTAATATCAATAAGCCTTCCTTCCATATCATATTCCGCAACAAACGAAATTGATTTTATTGCATCTAAAATACCTGTCATCTCAGCACCACGTTTTGCAGCCTCTTCTTGTGTTGCCTGCATCTCTTCAAGGTTTTGACGCATCTCTTCTTCTTGTGCAGATAATTCTTCGCTTTGTTTTTGAAATTGCTCAAGCAACTTGGCTGTCTGCTCATTTATTTTTACTGTTGAAATTGTTGATGCAATATTATCGGATAATTTTTCGATAAATTCTTTTTGATATTCCTCCAATTTTTTAAATGAAACAATCTCAATTACACCATAAACAGTATCGTTAAAGATTGCAGGAACAACAAACAAACTACGAGGATTAGCTCCACCTAAACCGGAAGTTATATTAACATAATCGTCGGGTATATCAATCATATAAATTGATTGTTTTTCGAAAGCACATCTGCCAATTAATCCTTCGGCAATTTTAAATGTTTTATTAATTATTCGCTCTCTGTCGTATGCTATTGCTGATTTTAACTCATATTTAATATCTTCTTTATCTTCATCATTAATAACAAATAGAGCTCCTTGATTGGCATCAACATAATTAACCAAATTTTTCATTATGTTGAAAGAAAGCTTATCAAGCTTATCATTATTTTGCCTTAAGATATCACCAAACTTTGCTATTCCATTTGTAATCCATTTGTTTTTTTCTTCTTCTTCTTTACGTTCTTTTTCGTCGAGAGCTGCTTGTTTTAAGCTTTCTCGCATATTAAGCAATGAGTTTCCAATAACATCTTCTTCACTAAGAGGTTCAAATTTTGCGTCTAAATTGCCTTTTCCTATTTCATTAGCAAAATCGGCTGTACGGTGTAAGCCCTGCGTAAAGGTATAAAGTGATTCTGCCATTTCGCCAATCTCGTCATTCGAATTAATATTTAACTTTCTGGATTTGTAAATTTTACCCAGAGATAAATCTTTTAGTAATTTTGTTGTGTCTACTAATGGTAAAGTAATATTTTTTGAAATAAGCCAGATAACAATAGTTAAAATTATTAAACCCACTAATCCAATTATTGATGAAACAAGAAAACTTTCATTAGCTTTTTGTACAATAACTTCAAACGGCACAACAATACCAATTGACCATGGTGTAGGAATATTCTTGATGTTTACAGAAGCAAACGTAACATAACTTTTTTTATTTGTTTCTTTATCAACAATGATAAATGAAAAATTTTGCCCTTTTTGGATTTTTTTTATTACATCAACTTTAGTAAAATACTCGGGATTTGTTTTGTTAACAAATTCCCCAACATAATTCATGTTTGGATGTGCAACAAACATTCCGTTGTTTGACAATAAAAAAGAGTAACTTTTCTCAAAAGGCTTAATTTTTTCAATAATTTTTTGAAATCTGCCTAAATCATTATCAACTCCAGCAAGTCCTACATATCTGTTCGATTTCATTATTGGAACAGATACATTTGAGTTAATAACAGCATCTTCTTTTTTCCCAGAGTAAGAATAAAATTCAGGATCGATAACTTTTTGTTTGCCTGAAGTCTTCATTTCAAAATAATTACTTCCGGGAATGTCTCCATCGGTATTTAATGTTTTTTCTAAAAATTTTATCTCTCCGTTTTCTCTATACCAACCCGAAAGCACTCTCCCGTAGGGTTTATCCCATGCAGTGTCTATTGCCGACAATTCCCAGCTTGTAGCTACTGATAAAAATTGTGGATTGTACATTAAAATATTTTTTTGCATGTCAAGATATATTTCTCTCCAAATATTTCTTGGCAATTTGTCATACGACAATGCAACTTGTGAAAACGTTCGGGTAATGTAAACATCTACATCAATTCCCGATTTAATAATGTTGGCATATTCGCGGGCATAAGAATCTGCTATTTTTTCAACATCTTCTGTTGCCATTTTTTTTTGACTAAAACTCACATAACCAAAAGCAGCAAAATATATTAATATTGTTGTTGTTAGAATATACAATATCATTTTTTGGTTAAGTTTCATCTTAAGTTTCATCTTTTTAATATTTAAAATTTACAACTTACTGTTTAATGTTTTCCCGAATTTTTTGAAAAATTTATTGTTAATATCCTTATTGTCAATTAACGCTTGCTTCTATTAAAATGCTTTTAGCACTTTATTAAACTTAATTATTTTCCCTAAAAAAAGCTAGCTTAACTAAAAGCTTTTTCATTAAGCTACTAATATAATAAAAATATTTAACAATACTAAAACGATTTAAAACCAATGATTTTGCGCACTTCTTGCAAAGTTTTTGATGCATTTTCTCTAGCTTTCTCTGCTCCCAGTTTTACTGTTTTTCGTAAAAATTCATCGTTAGAATTTATGTCAATAATTCTTTCACGTATTGGTGAAGTAAATTTAATTATATCTTCGGCTAACTGTTTTTTTAAATCTCCATAACGAATTTCACAGTTGTTATATTTGTCTTTAAAATATTCAACTGTATCAGGAGTTGAAACAACATCTAACAAAGTGAAAAGATTTTGTATTGGTTCGGGCATTTTCTGATTCTTTTGAGTTGGTCCGCTATCGGTTACAGCTCTCATTACTTTTTTTTGAATTACTTTTGGCTCATCAAATAAATAAATACCATTGCCTTCTGATTTACCCATCTTGCCACTTCCATCTAAACCGGGTATTTTTATCATTTCACCTCTAAACCCATATGGCTGTGGGATTGGGAAAAAATCAACTCCGTAAATGTTATTGAATCGTTTTGCAAATTTTCGTGTCATTTCTAAATTCTGTTCCTGGTCTTTACCAACCGGTACTTTATTTGCTTTTTGAATCAAAATATCTACTGCCATTAAAACCGGATATGACAATAATCCTGCATTAACATTATTGGGTTGTTTCCTTACTTTATCTTTAAATGATGTGGTTCTCTCCAATTCTCCAATATAAGCATTCATATTCATCAATAAATATAATTCTGCTATCTCAGGAATGTCGCTTTGCACATAAATTGTTGCAACTTCAGGGTCAATACCACAAGCAATATATTCTGATAATACTTTTTTTACATTATTATGTAAATCGTCGGGCTGTGGATGGGTTGTTAATGAATGCCAATCTGCAATAAAAAAATAGCAATTATTTTCGTGTTGCATTTTAATAAAATTTTTTACTGCTCCAAAATAATTTCCTAAATGCAGGTGCCCTGTCGAACGTATCCCGCTAACAACTGTTTCCATATCTTAATAAAATTTAAACTTTTTACAAATCTAATAAAATGTGTGTTAAAATTCGTTTTTTTATAATCATATTTACTATATTTAGCATATTTCATATTCAAAATTAATAAGTAAAATTAAGCGTATATATTTTTTATTCGTTAATTAAGAAAAAATAATTATGATAGATGAACAGACAGTAGAGCATCTTTCAAACTTGTGTAAATTAGAGTTTTCGGAAAATGAGAAAACTATAATAATTGAAGATTTGAATAATATTTTATGTTTTGTCGATAAAATAAAAGAGGTAGATACATCATCGGTTGAACCTTTAATTTATTTGTCGGATAGAAACAATGTTTTAGCCGGCGATAGTGTTAGCAAGGATGCTTTAAAAAAGGAAGATGCGTTAAGTAATTCACCATCAGACAATTCTGATTTTTTTGTTGTGCCTAAAATTTTGTAAAATAATTATTATTTTTTCTATCAATAATATTTTACTTTATTAGTCGTTTAATAAATAATGTTTAAAGGCATAGATTATTTGTGCTTACCTAGTGAGGAAAGCAACAAAAAAATTAACAGAAAACCGTTTCATCAATAATGCGAAAACTTAGTTTATTTCTTTTAGTCATGATATCGATAAACGCTCATGCTCAGATTGGCGGGAATTCTGTTTACGAATTTTTAAACCTTTCCGTTTCGGCACGTGCAGCATCGTTGGGTGGTGATGTTATTGCAATAAAAGATAATGATTTAGGTCTTTGTTCATATAACCCGTCTTTACTAAACAGTTCAATGAGCAATAATCTTGTATTAGATTATGTTAATTATTTTTCTGATATTAATTATGCTTATATTTCCTATGCAAAAACTTACGATAATATTGGGAATTTTGCTATTGGACTACAAAACATTAATTATGGTGATTTTATTGAAGCTGATGCGAACGGTTTAATAACCGGAAATTTTAAGTCGTCGGAATATGCTCTGAATTTATTTTATTCAAGGGAATTAGACAGTATGTTTTCGGTTGGTGCAAATCTTAAACCCATTTATTCGGTTTTCGACAATTACACTTCTTATGGAATTGCTCTTGATGTCGGTATTACATATCATAATGAAAAAAAACAACTCACCGCTGCATTTGTAATGAAAAATCTTGGCACACAAATAAAGCCCTATCAAGAAGGAAATAATGAGCCGCTACCATTTGAATTAGAAATTGGTGTTTCAAAAAAATTGGCACATGCTCCATTTAGATTATCGTTTATTGCACATAATTTGGAGACTTATGATTTAACTTACTCTGAAACAAATAATTCAGAGCCAACTAATGTTGATGTTTCAAACACAAGCACATCTGACGAGTTCGACTTTTTTGATAATTTAATGCGACACTCAATTTTTGGACTTGAATTTTTACCTACTAAAAATTTCTTTGTCCGCTTAGGTTATAATTACCAAAGAAGAAAAGAACTTCAAGTTGTTAAAGCAACAAATTTTGTTGGTTTCTCATGGGGATTTGGTGTCAAAATTTCTAAATTTCAACTCAGCTATGGTAGTGCAACTTATCATCTTGCAGGAGCTTCAAATCATTTCTCAATTAGCACAAATCTGTCTAATTTTTATAAGAAAAAATAGTCGTAACTCACCAATATACATAGAAGTCCCTGTAGAATATTCTGTAATTAACCCGCTTTATTCATGCAAAAACGAAGTGAATTGTATGAATGTGTGATAGATGGTGGGGTGCAAAGCGGGAAACCCCGATTTAGTAATACCCAAATTTGGGGTTAATGAAATTCCCAAATTTGTTGGTATTACTTAATCG
>QMPG01000076.1 GCA_003648455.1 Bacteroidota bacterium | reverse complement strand
TTTGTTTAAAAGCAATAAATTCTTTTACAGGGATTTTTCTAAAAACTTTTAAATCATTTTTTTTTGCTTTATTAATGTTTCTTTTTGTGTTTGTAGAATAATTTTGAACTAATTTTTCATGCGGTCTTATTAAATCAAGTTCGTGGGTAACTTTTTGAGTTATTTTATATTTGTTGTTCGAAATATTATTAAAAGTGTTTAGATTGATTTCAAAAAAAATATATTTTTTTGGTATTGCATTAATAAATTCTTCAATAATTTTACTGTTTAATTTTTTATATGAAAAAACACCCAGTTGTTGAGTGAAAAGAGGTTGGTATAAATAGTTGATAAAAAATTTTTGTTTTGGGATAATTGGGAAAATTATATCGTAATCGCCAACAATTAATGCTTCCCAATCACTTGAAATTACATCTAAATACCACGAAAATGCATAAATAATTCCATTATAAGAACGAATTATACATTTATCCCATTTAAGTTTATCAATTTCATTATGTTTTAGATGAATTATTTCCAATTTAAAACATTATTTAGTTCTAATTAATATTTCTTTTAATTCAGTAGTAAACAAATTAAATGTTATAAGATTGAAGCTACTCCGAAAACAGATAGTACGTCATTGCGAACGCAGTGAAGCAATCCTTATGTATTGATTATCAACAGATTGCTTCGGGCTTCGCCCTCGCAATGACGGCTATGAAGGCTTTTCGGAGTGGACTCAAGATTAATAATTTTCAAAAAATCTTATCATTTCCAGATAAGTGAATTGCCATCCTTTATATTCATTAATATTGCTAAATGTTTCGTTATGCCATAAACTTATAAACGTTCCATTAACATTTTTAATTTCTGCAATAATTTTTTTTATTTCAAAAAGAGCTTGCTCAGGAGTTAGCTTTAAAGAACGAATAAAAGTAACATCCATCAAAGCAAATGGAAAAACTTTTAAATTTGTAATCTCTTCTTTTGTTAAATCGTAAAATATAAAAGGAGTGCATATTCCAGCTCTAAATCCAATTTGACTTGAATAGCCCATTGTGTAATCTTCTTTAATATTTAAATCAATTAGTGATTGATAAGTTTCAGGAAATTTTAATCTTAAAAAATGGTTACGACTTCTAATAATAGGCTTATTAATAATTTTTGATAAGACAGAAACTTCTTTTTTTAAAATATTAAAATTGTCGAAAGATGAATATGAAGGATGAATTCCAACACTATTCTCATTGGCAAATGAAGAAATTAGTTTTCTGTATTTTTTGTTTTTTATTGAAATGTTTTTGTCGTGAGAACTTTTTTTCCCAATCAAAAAAAAGTAAACAGGGTTGAAATTTAAATGAATCTTTTTTAATAGATTAAAATTATCAAAAGGATCTTTCTTTAAACCAAAAATAACTTTAAATCTATCAATATTCTTTTTTAAATTAAAGAATGATTTTATGCTTGAACCTATCGTTCTAACAAGACCTTTGTTTTTAAAGTAAAAAGCATTATCAACATCTATTGTTGGAATGAAACGAGGTGTGCGTTTTGGCAAATGTAATTCAGGATATTTTGTAATTAATAGTTCGGAAAATTTTTCAACCCATTTGTTTACAATTGGCTCTTTTAAAAAATTATGAATAAAAGCTAAACTGTCACTTGCTTTAAAACGTTTATGTTCATCGGTGACAAAAGATAAATATTCTTCGTAACGTGTAACCAGATAGAAACTTGCTGCAAAAATATCAAATGGTAAATCTGATTCAGTGTTTGTTTGAAAAAATATTTTTAATCCATTCCAGTCAGTTACTTCAATTTCTTGTTTTTCAATATATGTTTGAAACAATAAATCTGTTGCATAAACAAATAACTCATCATTAAATTTTGCTTTTGAGTAATTAAATTTAATTCCCTGTGAGTTAATGAAGAGATTCTTAATATCAGTAATGCTATAACTCGTTTTAAGAATGTCGATAAATACTAAGTCGAAAATGTATTTTATTCTTGGGGTGATATTTTCAACATAAATTAGAATCATATTGTTTCTTTTTAGTGTCTAAATATTTGCTAATATTTAACTAATTTATTTTAATTTTATTATAAAAGTCTATCAGTTTAATTTCTTCTTTTTCCCAGCAAAGTTCTTCTGCTGCATATTTTAATTTTTTTTCCCATTCTGAAATTTTATGTTCGTCATTTAACATTGAATTAATGGCATCAGCTATAATATCTGGTGAAAAATCTTTAATTATTTCACCTATTTCATATTTTTTAACAATATTGGCAATTTCCGGCAAATCAGATGCTAATATTGGCACGCCGGCATTAATATAATCAAATATCTTGTTAGGTAAAGAGTAATAATAATTAAGTCCTAAGTTTTGCTCTAACGAAATACCTATGTCTGCCAATCCGGTATAATCATTAAGCTTGTCAAATGGTATTTTACCTAAAAAAATAATTTTTTTCTCTAAACCCTTTTGCTTTGTTAAATGTACTAATTTTTTTGCAATATCACCATCTCCAATGATTAAAAAAATAGTATTATCAATAAATTTCATTGCATTAATTACTTGCTCAATTCCCCTTCCAATATTTAATGAGCCTTGATATATAATTATCTTTTTATCTTCAATACAAAGTTCTTTTTTTAGTGTGCTAATTTTCTCAGAACTGTTTGTTGCAGTCTTTCGTAAAGGTACATTTCTAATAACCTCCATTTTCACCCCATACTTTTTATAATAATCATTGGCTATTGACTTACATACTGTATAGGAATACTTTATTTTTGGGAGAATAAATCTTTCTATACTTAACCAAATTTTTTTTTGAAAATTACGATTTATTAATTCAGGAACTTCGGTAAAATATTCATGGCTGTCGTATACTAATTTTTTATTTCTGATTACTGATATACAATAGTTTGAAAGTAAGCTGTCTAAGTCGTTCGATACAAGAATGTCAAATTTTTTAAACAATAAATAAAAAAATAATCGTAAATTGTATTCAGCATAAAACATCCATTTTTTATTAAAAAGCAATTTAAAACGCTTCGTTTTATACGATCGATTATTTATATCTAAACTGTTTTTTAATTTCCTACCAACTATTGTTACATCATAGCCAATTTTAGCTAAAGTTAGTGCAACTTTATTAACTCTTTGGTCAGTAACCAAATCATTTGTGACTGATAAAATAATTCTGTTCAATTTTTCTAGATTTTTAACAAAGATAAAGATTATCTTAAAACAATCGTTTTCTTAAATAACTTTTGTTTTATATTTGTAAAATTATAAAAAGTTTGTAAATTTTTGCTTTTAACTTTGAGATTACTCCGAAAAGTGTTTTTCGTCATTGCCTGTCCCGAAAATCGGGAATAGTGAAGCAATCCTTATGTATTTATTATCAGCAGATTGCTTCGGGCTTCGCCCTCGCAATAACGGCTATGAAGACTTTTCGGAGTGGATTTAAACTTTAAACTTTATAACTTATATAGGTTCATGGATAAATTATTTGAAAATTATTCTTTAAAAAACCACAACACTTTTGGCATTGATGTAAATGCAAGGTATTATTACGAATTTTCTGCAGCAGAGGAGATTGTTTATTTCTTAAAAGAAAATCCTGTTTCAGGAATAAAGAAATTGATTTTGGGCTCAGGTAGTAATATAGTTTTTACTCAAGATTTTGAAGGAATAGTAATTCACCCGAAAATTAGAGGAGTTCAAATAGTTGAAGAAACAACAGAGTATGTTTTGTTAAAAATTGGAGCAGGAGAGGTATGGGATAATTTTGTAAACTATTGTTGTAAAAAAAATTATGGCGGTGTCGAAAATCTTTCACTAATTCCCGGAATGGTTGGTGCTTCTCCGGTTCAAAACATTGGCGCTTATGGTGTTGAGGCTAAAGATGTTATTGAGGAAGTTGAAGCTGTTAATATAGAAACACAAAAGATTGAAAAATTTAAAAACAAAGATTGTAAATTTGAATATCGCAACAGTGTTTTTAAAAATGAATTAAAAGGTAAGTATATTGTAACTTATGTAACATATAAATTGTCGAAAAAACCGGTGCTTAATACTTCTTATGGAAAAATTCAAGAAGAATTAAAGAACTGTAAAAATATTAATATTACTTCAATTCGAGATGCCATAATAAACATACGAAATAGGAAACTTCCTGACCCTGAAAAAATAGGAAATGCCGGTAGTTTTTTTAAAAATCCAATAGTCGACAGCAAGAAAACTCAAGAACTGAAAAAAGATTTTCCAAATATTGTTTCTTATAAAATATCAGAAACAAAAGACAAGATTGCAGCCGGCTGGTTAATCGAGCAATGTGGATTAAAAGGTAAGAATTTTGGCAAAGTAGGCACATACAAAGACCAAGCTCTTGTTATTGTTAACTATGGAGATGCTACGGGCAAAGATGTTTTTAATTTAGCAAAAGATATTCAACAAAAGGTTTACGATAAGTTTGGACTTGCTCTTAATATGGAAGTAAATATTGTTTAATTTAATAAGCAATAATTAAAAAACATCACTCATTTCTTTTTTTAAAAAAACAATTGCAACACTTGTCGGCGATTTTGATGTTTCCATTACTCTTTCAATAATCGTTCTGCTTAGTTCAATAGAAGGTGATTTTGGGTTGGTATTAACAGCACAATCATTAATTAACTTAATCATGTTTTCTTTCGATGCTTTAAGAAGCTCCCATGCTTGTGGTGATACATAAAGCTGTTGCGAAATGTTATGCTCAAATTCAGCTCTAATTGTGCTTAATAAACCTATATGCAATTGTTTGCTGGTCATTCCTTGTTGTTGAATTCTTATTATTAACGATTCTGCCGAAATTCTCTCAAGAAAAAGAATTAATCGCTCATATGCCTGAAGTTTTATTGGGGTAATAATTTTTTGATTATTTAAAATAATCTCCTGTTTACGTTTTTGCTGGTCGTTATTAATAAACTTATTTATTAATAAATAGGCTGTGAAAAAAACTACTAACGAAGGCAAAATATATTTAAGAATTTCAAAAATTTCAATCATAATTTATCTCTTTATTATATTTTTTTAAAATTAATTATAATTGCTTACAAAACAAAGTATTGTTATTGTAAAATAGAAACAAAATTTATGTAAACATAAGAAAGAATTATGTAAATTTGGAAATTAATTAAAAAAAAATAAAAAATAATGTATAAAGTATCTGATAGATTAAATAAACTTTCAATTTCCGAAACATTGGCTATGACAGAAAAAAGCCGTCAACTTCAAGCTAAAGGAATTGATATTATTAACTTAAGTATAGGCGAACCGGATTTTAATACGCCTGAAAATATTAAGCAAGCAGCCCAAAAGGCTATTGATGATAATTTTACTCATTATCCTCCGGTTCAGGGTTTCGCTGATCTTCGTCAAGCAATTTCAAACAAATTTAAAAAGGAAAATAATTTGGAATATGCACCCGATCAGATTATTGTATCAACCGGAGCAAAACAATCTCTTGCTAATGTTATTTTAAGTCTTGTTAATAAAGATGAAGAGGTTATTATACCTGCACCTTTTTGGGTTAGCTATAGTGAACTTGTTAAACTTGCTGAAGCAAAAAGTGTAATTATTAAAACAAAAATTGAAAATAAGTTTAAAGTTACTCCTCAACAAATAGAACAAGCAATTACACCAA
Organism: Bacteroidota bacterium; assembly: GCA_003648455.1. The sequence continues at coordinate 5,232 of QMPG01000076.1, read as the reverse complement.
AAACAAAACTTTTCTTATTTAATTCACCATCAAACCCTACAGGATCTCTTTATTCTAAAGAAGAACTTAAAGCTATTGCTGATGTGTTTGCAAAACATAAAGAAATATTTATTCTTTCTGATGAAATTTATGAGCATATCAATTTTCAAGGGAAACACGAAAGTATCGCTCAATTTGATAATATTAAAGATCAGGTAATTGTTGTAAATGGTGTTTCAAAAGCTTATGCTATGACCGGTTGGAGATTGGGTTATATTGGTGCACCAAAATGGATAGCTCAGGCTTGCAATAAACTTCAAGGACAAATAACCTCAGGAGCATCTTCAATATCTCAAAAAGCTGCTTGTGCTGCACTCAATGCCGGATTAGATAGTGTTTATGAAATGAGAGAAGTATTTAAAAAACGACGCGATCTTGTTTATAAACTCTTATCTGAAATAAAAGGTATTAAAACATTCGTACCTGACGGAGCATTTTATTTTTTCCCTGATGTTACTTATTTCTTTGGGAAATCTGCCGATGGCATAACTATTACTAATGCAACCGATTTGTGTATGTATTTGTTAAACAATGCTCATGTTGCTACTGTTACAGGTTCTGCTTTTGGCGATCCTAATTGTATTAGGCTTTCTTATGCAACATCTGAAGAAAATATTATTGAAGCTTTAAAGAGAATTAAAAATGCTTTAGATAAGCTTAATTAGTTATATCTGCTAAATTTTTATGTATTGGTGTAACATTTTATTTTTTTTGTTCGTCTTAACATAAGAATTTAATTTTTAAAAAAAAATATACTTATGAAAAAAACATTATTCATTATTTCGTTTATTTTGTTTCTTTTCTCTGAAGGATTTTCTCAGCAAGAAGCAAGACTGTTAAGATTTCCAACAGTTCATCAAAATCAAGTTGTTTTTACTTGTGCCGGTGATCTTTATTCTGTTGCAAAGCAAGGTGGTATAGCTCGTAAATTAACCAATGATATTGGCTATGAAATGTTTGCAAAATTTTCACCCGATGGAAAACAAATAGCTTTTACCGGTCAGTATGACGGTAATACTGAAGTTTATTTAATGCCATCGCAAGGTGGTGTGCCTAAGCGTATTACTTATACTGCAACCTTACATCGAGATGATGTTTCTGATAGAATGGGACCAAACAATATAGTAATGTCGTGGACTAATGACGGTAAAAATATTGTTTATCGTTCTCGTAAACAGTCTTTTAATTCTTTTATAGGTCAGCTTTTTAAAGTGCCAATAACTGGTGGTTTATCTCAAGAATTGCCTTTTACAACAGGTGGTTTTTGTTCTTATTCTCCTGATGGGAAAAAATTAGCATACAATCGTGTTTTTCGTGAATTCAGAACATGGAAATATTATCGTGGAGGTATGGCTGATGATATTTGGGTTTATGACTTTGATAAAAAAGAAACTGTTAATATTACAAACAATTTAGCTCAGGATATTATCCCAATGTGGCATAATGATGATATCTATTTTTTATCAGACAGAGAAAGAATAATGAATTTGTTTGTATATAATATCAAATCTAAACAAACAAAAAAAGTTACAAAATTTACCGAATATGACATTAAATTTCCTTCTTTGGGAGATCAAGATATTGTTTTTGAAAATGGAGGATATATTTATACTTTCAATTTTGAAACACAACAAACTAAAAAAGTTGATATTAAAATCGCTAACGATTTAATTAGCTCTCGCAACACTTTAAAAGATGCTGCTAAATTTATCGAAGGTGTTGATATTGCTCCCGATGGTAAACGTCTTGTTTTAAGTGCTCGTGGTGATGTTTTTACGACTCCGGCGGAACATGGTATTACCCGTAATTTAACCGAAACGTCAAATATTCACGACCGCGAAGCTGTTTGGTCTCCCGATGGAAAATATATTGCTTATATTTCTGATAAAACAGGTGAAGATGAGATTTATTTGATCAAACAAGATGGCTCAGAAACTGCTGTTCAACTTACTAAAAACACAAATATTTATAAATTTGAATTGCAATGGTCTCCCGATAGTAAAAAAATTCTATGGAACGATCAAAAATTCAGACTCCAATATATTGATATTGATACAAAAAAAGTTACTCTTGTTCACACTTCTGATATTGATGTAATTTATAGTTTTAACTGGTCGCCTGACAGCAAATGGATAACATATTCTCAAAATGAAGAGAATGGATTGAAAACTGTTTATTTGTATAGCACAGAGACAAAAGTTAAAACTCCAATCACTGATGGATGGTATTATTCTTCACAACCAACATTCAGTAAAGACGGTAAATATTTAATTTTCACATCAAGCAGAAGTTTTAATCCTATTTATAGTCATACTGAGTGGAATACTTCTTATGTTGACATGAGTAAGATTTATCTCGTTACTTTGTCAAAAGAGACTAAATCACCTTTTGCTCCGGTTAATGATGAGGTGGAAATTGCTAAAGTTGAGAAGAAAAATGCTAAAGCAAAAAAAGATAAAGATAAAGAAGATAAAACCATCACTTTAAAAGTAGACCTTAATGGTATTCAAGATAGAATTGTTGAATTACCAATAAAAGCAGCAAATTACTGGAGTATCTACGGTGTTAACGATAAAGTTTATTATTGTGAATATGCACATAATTCTGAAACACATGCAAAATTTTATGATTTAAAAAAGAAAAAGGAAACAACATTTGCTAATAAAATTGGTTTTTCTTTCTCTGCTAATGGTAAAAAAATGCTTGTCAGAAAAGGTAAATCATATTATATTATTGATACTCCAAACTCAAAAATTAAGCTCGATAAAAGTGTTGACTTATCCAATATGAAAGTTTTTGTTGATTTAAGACAAGAATGGGAGCAGATTTATAATGAAAGTTGGAGACAGATGAGAGACTTTTTCTATGCTTCTAACATGCATGGTTTAGATTGGAATGCTATGCATGATAAGTATGCTGCGCTATTGCCTTATGTAAATCACAGAAATGATTTGACATATATAATAGGGGAGCTTATTGGAGAATTAAATGTTGGGCATGCATATACAGGTAGTGGTGATCGACCAAAACCAAAAAGAATAAATACAGGATTGCTTGGTGCTAAATTAAGTAGAACAAGTTCTGGTTATTACAAAATTGATAAAATTTTAAAAGGTGAAAATTGGAACAAATCTGTTCGTTCTCCATTAACACAAATTGGAGTTAAGGCAAAAGAGGGTGATTATATTATTGCAGTTAATGGTAAATTAACCAAAGACATGAATAATATTTATCAATCATTAATTAACACTGCTAATAAAGAAGTAGAGTTAACTATAAATTCAAACCCTGATGTTAAAGGCAGTCATAAAACATTAGTTATTCCAATTGCAGACGAATCAAGTTTATATTATTATAATTGGGTTGAAAACAATATCAAGAAAGTAAATGATGCAACCGATGGAAAAGTAGGATATATCCATATTCCTGATATGTCAAGCGAAGGATTAAATGAGTTTGTAAAACATTTCTACCCACAATTATCTAAAAAAGCTCTTATTATTGATGATAGAGGAAATGGTGGTGGCAATGTTTCACCAATGATTATTGAGCGTTTGCGCCGAGAACTTGTATATTACGATTACTCTCGAAATGCAAAAAACGGTGTTACAAGTCCTGAAGAATTATTAGTTGGACCAAAAGTTTTATTAATTAATCAATATTCTGCTTCTGATGGGGATATTTTCCCTTATCGTTTCAGAAAACATAAAATGGGAAAAATTATCGGTGTACGCTCTTGGGGTGGTGTTGTTGGAATAACAGGTTCTTTACCATTCATTGATGGTGGAACATTAACAAAACCGGATTTTGCACCATTCGACAGCAAAGGCTGGGTTATTGAAGGGCATGGAGTTGATCCTGATATTGTTGTTGAAAATGATCCTGCAAAAGAATATGAAGGAATTGATCAGCAGTTAAACAAAGCTATTGAGGTTGTTCTTGATGAATTAAAAACTCAAGAACATATAAAGCCAACAATTCCTCCATTACCAGACAAAACTAAATAATATTTTTTTTTAAAGCTCTTGAGACTTCTCAAGAGCTTTTTTATTTTATTAATCAATTCGTTTTGTATATTTTTATACATATAATTAATTATTAAGGAGGAAACAAAATGAAACAAACAAAATTTCACAAATTATTTTTATTATCTTTTTTATTAACAGGATTATTCTTAATTTCTTGTGATTATATTTCTGAAAATAATAGTAGTTCTAAAAAGGATACAACTAACACTAAATTATTAACAGATAATGAAGTAGTTGAGCTTAAGGATGCAAAATTTGTTGATGCAGAAATATTAATGGGAGCCGGAAAACTTACAATATTTGGAGGTGCTGAAAATCTTCTTGATGCATCATTTGAATTTTCTGATAAAGAATTTAAAGCTGATATTAAATATGAGGTTTCTGAAGAAGAAGGTAAACTTAAAATTAGTCAGCCATCTTCAGATATTCATTTTAATATTCAGAATGATAGTGTTAAAATGTATAAAAATATTTGGGATTTGCGTTTCAATAAAGATGTTCCAATGAACATGTTAATTAAATTTGGAGCTGGAAAAGCAGACGTTCATATAAATCAGTTGTTAGTAGAAAAATTAGATTTAGAATTAGGAGCAGGCAAAGCAAGTATAGATCTTAATAATAGTAAAGTACTAAAAAGTGTAGATGTTGAAATGGGTGTAGGAGATCTAACTCTTGACTTATCAGGTGATTGGAATCATAATCTTTTTGCTGATATTGAAGGAGGGATAGGAAAACTTACTCTAATATTACCTGAGAAAGTTGGTGTAAAAGCTAAAATTGAAAAAGGAATTACTGATGTTAATGTAGATAATTTTGTCAAAAAAGGGAAATATTATTATAACGAGAGTTTTAACGAAGACAAACCTTTTATAGAAATAGAAATTAATACAGGTATTGGTCAAATTAATTTAGTAACAAGGTAGATTTGTCTTTTTTATTGGGGAATTTTTTTTCCTGACAATTATTTATAGAACGTTATTCCGAACTTGTTTCAGAATCTACTTCTATCACTAATTGTTTGTTTTTAAACAGATTTCGAAACAAGGTAAGGGTCAATTTAAAATTAGGGTGGATTATAATAAAATAATTATTGCTGTCCGATAAATTTTAAAACTTTCTAAATATTTAAACAGGACGTACCTACGGCACTTTAAAATATTTTATA
>QMPG01000075.1 GCA_003648455.1 Bacteroidota bacterium | reverse complement strand
TCTTTGCCATTGAAAAGTAGTTTCGTTGAATGTATATGTAGAACTTAAAGTGTATTCTGAGCCCGATAGACTTTTCTCAATGGGTAATTTTATTTTTTGATTTTCATAATTAATATTAACATTATCTTGGTTTATATTGGCTAATTCTAAATTCTCAAAATCGAGCATATTGTTATCAATGCCTAAATACTGAAGATTAGTAAAGCCGGAAAAATCAATTAAAGAAGTAAACTCGTTATCAGATAAATAAATACGTTCTAATGCCGTAAGATTAATCATTTCGGGGAATAAAGCTCCTGAGAAATCATTTTCAGCAAGTTCTAAACGAGAAAGCATACTGAGATTTCCAAGGGTTGCAGGGATTGTTCCCGATAATTCATTCTGACCTAATAGTAATTCTTCCAAAATGCTGAGGTTTCCTATTTCTTCGGGAATACTTCCTGAGAATTGATTATCCGATAGTGTTAACTCTGTTAGCTTCGTTAGGTTTCCTATACTTGTTGGGATATTTCCCGAAAAGCCATCCCCGTGTAATATTAGTCGACTAAGTTCGGTTAAATTTCCAATCTCATTGGGTAAGTTACCTGCAAGGAGGGGGTTGCCAATAATTATCAGATCTGTTAGTGCACTTAGGTTGCCTATCTCAACGGGGAGTGTTCCCTCTAAATTGTTGGCGTAAAAACTAAGTTTTTGGACTCTGTCTTCTACAACAGTAATTCCTATCCATTTCGAGATAGGTTCTGAGCTGAGCCAGTTGGTGCTTCTTTCCCAGTTATCACCTCCGGTAGCTTCATAAAATTTGATTAGAGCAAGAGAATCTTGTTCGCGTTGAGCAAAGATGTGTGATGATATAAAAATTAGGCTAATAAATATGAGCAATAATTTTTTCATAATGTCGGGTATATGCGATAAGTGAATAGTTTTATAGCCATAAAATTACCTAATTTATTAAAATAATTTAATTTTTTCATTAATTTATAATCTGTGCTATTATAATTCTTTTGTAACCAAATAGATAAAGAAATAGTATACTTAATAAAATACGATTTTATGAAAGGGAATAACTCTTTGTTTTTAGTGGGAATTATTTTTATGTTTACTTTTTTGGCTTGCACTAAAAATACAGAAGAGTTAATAGATGACCCTTTGAATGTTCAATTTTTTAATGATTCTAATTCAGATTTTACAATTAAAGTTATAGAAGTACGTTCTCGCGGATTAATTGGTGAAGAGAATCAGGAAATGGGAGATTGGGGAAATAATTTATTGACAGGAGATTTGATTTTAGACCCAGGGTCTTCTACTTCATTTGTTTTGAATATTCCTACATACGAATGGAGCGAATATCGTATTGGGGTTATTGATGGAAACGGGAATACAGAAATGGTATTACCAAATCCACTTATTGGTGTTCAGGGGACATTACCTATTAGCCATTTGGAAAGCAACGATAGAAAGGTTAGCATTGAAGTAAAGTATGATGAAAGCAAAGACGCAATTTATATTGCTAGCTGGAGCGATTTTGCTATATAAACAGATTTATAGTATTTTTTCAGTATAATATTTTTAAATAATTTGCCTGAACTATATTTTTTCTGTAAACTTGTTGTACAAAAGAGTATGTATAAATAAAAACTTCTTATCATGAAAACAAAATTATTTTCGCTCGTAGCTTTAATTCTTATTTTCTTTACATTTTCTTCTTGTGACAAGACTACAGAGGGAGATGATGCAGATAATGCACTTCGTGTACAGTTTTTTAATGATGCTAGTTCCGAATACACAATTACTACCATTGAGATTAGATCAAGAGGGCTAACTCAAGAAGCTAATCAGCCAATAGGAGAGTGGGGAAGTAATTTATTAACAGGAGGTTTAACTTTGGCTCCCGGAGAATCAACTTTTTTTACTCTACCAATCCCAAATTTACATTGGAGCGAGTATCGCATTGGTGTTGATGATGGAGGAACAACGGTAATGGTTGAGTATAATGAAAATGTTAGTGTTGGTTCGGAATTACCCATAACTCATTGGGGTAGTGATGATAGAACCGTTAGTGTTTTAGTAAAATACAATGCTACATACGATGTTATTTATATCAGCGGCTGGAGCGATTTTGCAGGAATCGATTAGCATTTGATTTGTATGTGTTTTTTTATTTATGCAGGTTTTATAATTTCTGTTAAATGTAAATTGATTTTTCTAATCATAATTAGTTAAACTTATCTATAGTAATAATTTTAGTAAGTTTTTTTATCGGTTTCTCGAAAAATGAATATTTCGTTGCTAATTCAAATAGTGTAACGCTAATAATAGCAATGCATATGCCTAGGGTTACATCAATTATATAATGATGACCTGAATAAACAGCAGAAAACCAAATCCCTAACATAAATATGGCAAATAATACATTTATCCATCCTAAACGTTTTTTTATAGCATAAAAAAGTACAATTACAGGATAGGATGCGTGTAATGAAGGCATTGCGGCTAAAACATTTGCATTTTTATTATAAATATTTGCAAAGATGGGAATTCCTACTAATTCATCAAATCTTGCCAATCCTGCTCTATTCCCGGGTATACCAAAATGTAAATCGAAACCATAAAGTTCTACGTACCAAGGGGGAGCAGCAGGATAAATATAATAAATTGAAAATCCCACTAGGTTAACAAGTAAAAAAGCTATAGAAAATTTAAGAAAAAGATATTTATCTTTGATAAACAAATATATACCAAAACCAATTGGCACAGGCATCCAATTTATATAGAAAAAGCCAGAAATAAAATCCATAAATTTATTACTGATTTTAGCAAAATATTCATTGGGAGTTAATAATTCTCCATTAAAATTTATCCCAAACAAATATTTTTCAAGGAGATACGGCTCTTTGATGTGAACCGTAGATACTTCGTAATTAGGTATAATTCTCATAGAATCATAAATAATCCAAAAAATAATAAATATTGAAAAGCCTATAACTATTCTTCGACTAGTATCGAAAGAATAAAACATTACTACCCACAAAACTACGAGAAAATAATGCTCCGGTCTAATTCCTCCAATAATATTGGTCCATAATAAGTAAATAATAACAATTAAGCCATTAGTTAGTATATTTTTTTTCGTAAATCTTTGAAATTCCATAGATTATTTCAGTATTCAATCAGTGTATCTCTTCTCGTAACAACTCTTTCTAGTTTTACTATCCTCACCAAACAATTCGATATATTTAACTTTTGGCCAAAATCCTGAATTATCAGCAAAAATATACAAATGTTTCAATCGTGATGGTTTGTTATTAATTAAGGTATAGATAACCGCTTTAAAAGGAGCTTCTTGAACCAATTGAAAATCTCTTTCATCATCAGCTACAAGTTTAATTTTATATTTGTTCTCCTTGGTTTCAATCTTAGTGCTTTTGACACCATAGGCAAAGAGTTTTTCAATATCTCGCAATTCCATTCTTCGTCCGTCTTCTTCATACCGAATCCAGTAAACATCTACGGGTTTATCTTCAACTAAATTCCCTTTTTCATCAAAATTAGCCGTGTAAACAATGGTATTGCTATTATGGTTTCGCTGTATATAAAACAGCATTCCTTCACTTTCCGGAGGTGTAGGATAATTGCTCCGCTCGGTATCATTTATAGATACTAAGCCAAACAAAAGAATCATTATGCTGAACGTCAACTTCATAAATGCTACTATAATAAGTTCTCTTTTTTATACCAAGCTATTGTTTCCCGAACGCCTTTTTCTAAGTTATATTCTGGTTTAAAACCAAAATCACTTACTGTAGCACTACTATCGCACAGCCAGTTTTTACAACTTATTTCCTTGTATTTCTCGGAATTTAAAGTTGCTACCTTCCCAAAAGCACAAGATAATTTCCCATTGATAAGTGCTATTAGCTTCACCAATTGTTTTGGGAATACGATACGGATAGTCTTTTTATTTAAGACCTGCTTAATAATGGCATTGAATTTTAATGCGGTGTGATTCTCCAAATCAGATAGGAAATAAGATTTATTTACCGTATTGGATTCTAAAGCATCAAATATGAGACGTGTTAAATCTTTAATATAGATTAATGAAATGTATTGTTCTGTTGATCCGATAAAAGTTTCGAGTCCTTGATTTATGGTTTTGAACAAAACATAGAAATCTTTTTCTCGGGGGCCGTAAACGCCTGTTGGTCTAAAGATTAGGTGAGGAATGTTTTCAAATGATTTAAGAAACTGTTCTGCCTTAAGCTTACTTTTTCCGTATAATGAATCTGGATTTGGTAAATCCGTATCTTTTATGGCTTGTAGCGTAAGCTCATCGCCTGGTCCATAAGCAGCAAGACTACTTATATAAATAAATTTTTCGGGAATAATATTTAGTTCCGATAAAGCTTCAATAAGATTCTTGGTTATTTGAACATTAACTTTTTCAAAATCGGATGTATTACAAGATTTTGTTAATCCGGCATTGTGTATGATATAATCAAACTTTCCGTATTTATTTTTATAATTAATTAAGGTTTTTTTTATGGCATATTTATCAGCCAAATTAGATTCAAAAAATACAAGTTCGGGCTGTTTCAGATAGGCTCTACTACTTGAAGCACGTACGCCAGCAAAGACTTCAAATCCTCGCTTTATAGCCTCTTCTACTAAGAAACTACCGATAAATCCGCTAGCGCCTGTGATTAGAACTCTTTTCATATTTCTTTTTTAATGTAACATCTTCTTTTTAAATGTTGACGAATCTCATAATCTTTGAACATTAAAAATGCGCTTTTGTTATCTTCAAGTGCATGACTAGAAATAGCGATTTCAATATCGTTATCAATATACGCTTGCATCATATTTGTGTAAAAAATTGCTACAACTCCTTTATTTTGATATTCAGGTTTTACGGCTTGTAACAGCATATCTACTTTGTTGTTTTTACGAAGTGCCTTTAAAACATGGATAAAGCCAGTAGGGAAAAGCTTTCCGTTTGCTTTTTGCAATGCTTCTGACAATGAAAGTATTGAAAGCCCGAACCCGGCGACTTCATCATTTTCATCCAAAACAAAACAAACATATTTCACATCAATGGCGGAGAAATAATCTTTGGTGTACCGTTCTATTTGCTTATCGGTTAAAGGAACAAATCCGTATAAAGATTTAAATGCCTCATTTAATGTATAAAACATGCTTTTAGCATAAGGAAGTAAATCTTTTGGCTTTTTTGTTTCTAGTATTTTCAGATTATATTTTTTCAACACCAACGAAGATATTCTTTTTAGTTTTTCGGGTACTTTATCTGGTATTTTGATCTCAAATTGAACCCAGTCGGTATCTTTGGAATAACCCAGTTTTTCGAGGTGAACAGGATAATAAGGGTAGTTATAAATGGTGGCTTGTGTAGCAATCTCATTAAAACCCTCAATTAGCATTCCTTCCAAATCCATATCGGAAAAACCTAGAGGACCATGCACGGCAGTCATTCCTTTTTGTTTTGCCCAGTTTTCAACGGTTTTAATAAGTAAAGAGGAAACTTCAATATCATCTATAAAATCAATCCATCCGAAACGCATGTGTTTTTCGTTCCAAATTTCGTTGGACTTATGATTAATGATGGCTGCTATCCTACCCACTATTTTTTTGTTTTTATACGCCAACCAGTATTTTGCTTCACAAAATTCAAAAGCAGGGTTCTTTTCGGGCATTAAAGCTGCTTTTTCGTACATATGTAATTGTGGAACTCTGTATTTATTGCCTTTGTATAATTTGTCAGGAAAAACAATAAATTTTTTAAGATCGGATTTTGATACAACTTCTTTTACTAAAATATTTTCCATGATATTGAAGTGTTTGTTATGTATTAGTATTTCTCAATAGGCTCAACAGTTTCAATTAATTTGCGACATTTAATCAACTTGTCAACGGCAATGTCAATTTGTTCTTTGGTATGTGTTGCCATCAACGAAAATCGTAGCATAGCCTTACCTTTTTCTACGCCTGGACTTACTACGGGATTAACATAAATTCCTTCTTTCAGTAGCATTACGCCATATTGAAAGGTTTTAATATCATCTCCAATAAGTATAGGAATAATAGGTGTTGTACTCTCTCCAATAGAAAAACCTTCTTGTAGAAGACACTCGGAAGCATAATTTGTATTTTTCCACAATCGCGAGATTCTTTCCGGCTCTCTTTTAATTATTTCTAATGCTTTTAACACTGTTGCTGCCGATGCTGGAGGAATTCCGGCACTAAATACCAAGGAACGTGCATTATGCTTGATATAATTGATGGTTTCAAAGTCACCGGCAATAAAACCACCTAAAGAAGCTAAGGATTTACTGAACGTTCCCATTATCAAGTCTGTTTTTTCAGTAATATTAAAATAAGAGGCCGTACCTGACCCGTTTTTCCCAATTACACCAAATGCATGCGCATCATCAACCATTACAGAGGCTGAGTATTTATCGGCTAATTTACATATTTTATCGAGAGGTGCAATATCCCCTTCCATGCTAAAGATACCATCCGTAATAATTAAGGTTGTATGGTTTTTATCTGTTTTTTGGAGGATTTTCTCCAAAGCCTCCATGTTATTATGTTTATATTTTAGATTTTTTGCAAAAGCAAGTCTGCATCCTTCAATAATAGAGGCGTGACTTTTTTCATCATATACAATCAAATCATTTCTACCCACAAGACTTGGAATAGTTCCCATATTTACCTGAAATCCAGTGCTAAAAACAGTAGCAGCAGGTTTGTTTACAAATTCTGCCAAATTATTTTCAAGTTCGTTATGTAAATCTAAGTTTCCGTTCATTAATCTGGAACCAGAAGCTCCTGTTCCATATTTATTGAGTGCCTTTTTTGCAGCTTCTATAATTTCAGGATGGTTAGTTAAGCCCAAATAACTATTGGAACCAAACATTAGTGCTTTTTCGCCATTTACTATAACTTCGGTATCCTGCCCTGATTCAAACGAATGATAATAAGGATATAATCCGTTTTCCTTTGCAATCTGAGGCACATTATATTTTGCGAATTTTTGTTGTAGTAGTCTCATGTTTCTTTTTTTAAAAATCAAATTTAAATCGTACTCTAATTCCATACTCTGGCGCATCTGGATGATCCAAATACGTTAGCCTTCTGACTAGATCCACCCTAAAGAATTTAAATATATTCCCAATTCCTACACTTGCTTCCACATATGGTTTTTCTTCTAAAGAAAAAGTGGTTGGATTGCCATTTATATCTGTGGGAAATTTCATTAGTCCTGATGTAATTTCCGGATTATTTCTGTCGGTTATCCCTCCGTATAAACCTTTAAATGAGACAACAGAACGCCATTTTAATTTCTTAAGTAGCGGGATTTTGTTTAAAATAAAACCATTAAAATGATGGTCAACAAACAAACTGACATATTCGTCACTGGCAAATTCAAGAAAATTCATCATATTATATGAACGAAGTTGGTATGAATAGGTTTGGTTCGCACGAGGCAGATTAAGCAGTAAAAAAGGAACTTTCCCAAATATTTTGCCTGCTTCTATTTCGGTATCAGTAAATCCAAGCGGTCCCAAATAAAACCGTTTAAATACATTAAACTTCAATTTGCTATAAGAATAATCGGATCCGAAAATTCCTTTTATACCTTGTGTATAGCTAAGCTGCATAATGGGTTGATTCGTAAAGATTGGGGTTTTAAAATTAATTCCCTGATAAAACTTTTCGTTAGGTGCAAAACGAATGGCGGCTGTTATCTCGCTTGAGGTTATAGATTGATCGGAATGACCGTCTTGGTAATTGAAATAAAGTGTGCCGCCAGGCTTTTGTTCAATGTTTCTTAAAATAAGAGTTGTTGAAAATCCATTTTTCCAATCACGATAATGTTTAATATTAAACATACGGTTGTAGAGAATTTTATCGGCAACGCCCCGTTTAAACGAAAGCAGGAAGTTATCTTCATTAATAAATTCTACATCCATTCCTGGAAAATTGGTTTCGTACTGATACTGGGCTGAAATATAGTGCTTGGGGTTGTCGGCTAGTGGTTTGTTGTTTAGCGACAAGGTTGCCATTCCCGAATATTTAAACTGTTTATCTTTAAAGCCGTATATTCCGAAACCGCTTAACTTGAACTTTTTACTGAATTTATCGCTTGTCATACCGCCCAATCGTAAACGAAAACCTTCTACATCGTTAAAACTATAGAAAGTGCTCACAGGGCCCACATCAATTTTATTAAAATTCCAATATCCAGCCACTAATAACATTACGACGTCCATAGTCCGTTTGAAAGCCGGTACATTTTGAACGTTATCAACCATTGTATAAATATTTTTTTCTTGCTCTGTTATATCAACGAGTCTATTTTTTTTCCAAAATAAGCTATCTCTTTCATTAAATCCCAATGTTTTTATTTCCCTTTCGAGTCCTGAATACAAGCTGTCAGGAATGATTTTGTTAAAAATGAAGTTATCGTAATAGACACTTTTCCTGCCAAACATGCCAATGCCTTTCTCTCCTAAGTTAAAATCAACAACCAATTTATCGGTTGTCAGCATCCATGTTTTATTGTTGATGAATGAATATTCCTGAATGATTTCCATATCATTAACAAAATTCAGATTGATGTCTTTCGAAACACGCATATCAGCTTTTACCAAAGCATAACGGCCATCATTTGTTATGTATAAGTTTCCGCCAAAAGCAAAATCCTGTTTGTTTCGAGGCTGAAAAGCAAGTTTAAAACAGTTGTAACCATTTACATCAAGGGTGTCAATAATTCGAAATTTATAAATCGAAGGCGCAAAGTCAGATATAGGACTGGTAAAGGGATTGGTCATAAGTAGGATGGTATTATCATAGAGATCAATATCTTGATATAAATTATCAATCATATAACTAACACCCTGATTGTCTATGTATTCATGGAAGCCTGTCATTTTAGTTCCCAAAAGGTATTCTTTTTTACTTTTGGGTGTTTTCCGATAGTAGACTTTTGACCGTATTTCTTTTAAAAATACAGGTAAAAATGGTTTGCCGTTGATATCAGCAGTATCAACATAATTAAAAATAAACTGGAATTTTTTGAACGCCTTTTTTTGTTTATACTTTTCAGTAATATTATTTAAATCAAATTCATCTTTTTCATATTTATCAAATTCATAATAGTTGAGATTTTCTTTTCGATTTAAATTCTTGTTTTCAATTACTTTTTTGATTAAAGCAACGGCAGGATTGTTTTTGTTACGATACCGTATTCTTTTTGCCTTAATTACTACTTCTTTGAGTGTAATGTTATTTGGTCGTAAGCCAAAATTAATAGTCTGATTTTGTCCTGATTTAACGACTCTGGTCTGACTATTATAACCCATGTAGGAAGATTGAAGACTATCGGATGCCCATTGGGTATCGATGTGATACTCTCCTTTAAAATCTGTAACGACGCCTATGTTTTTGCCTTTAAAAACAACATTGGCAAAAGGGAGGGGTTCGTGAGTTCTAACGTCAATAACTTTCCCTGTAATTCGAGTCATTTTTTGAGCTTGTACTGCCGGTGTTAGTAATAGCAATACGACAAAACTGCTTAAAAATAAAAATAACGATCTATTTGTTTTCATTCAATTAATATATCTATTTGAACACAAAATATTTGTTCATCAAAAAATTAAAACCGATACCAACAATGATTGATACTGTTGCTTTTGCAATAATTGATTGTATTTCTACATATTCTACTGCTAAATATAATCCGACGGTATTTAAGATAATACTTGTAGTCCACACGAAAAAAAAACGTATAGCCTGTTTTGATAATTTCCCATCCTTTTTCTTAAATGTCCAGTTCCGTTGAAGCACAAAAGCGGTAAGACCTCCTGCAATCAAACCGATGAATGATGCAAGCAAATACCATACATGAACAGCCTCAGAGAGGATTAGAAACACACCATAATCAACTGTGGTAGCAATAATTGCAACCATATTGTATTTCAATAAAGTTTTGGGTTTAGATATTGTGTTTACCATTAGAAAATTTTTGAAAAAACAACAAGTTGCAGTATAAGGTTTGCATAAACACCTGCTAATACATCGTCTATCATCACACTCCAATTTCCATCCATTTTATCTATTTTTCTTATAAATAATGGTTTGTAAATATCAAAAAGTCTAAATAACACAAAAGCAGCCAAGTAAAATTGCCATTGAAAAGGAAGTGCAAAAACGGCAATCCAAACACCTACTATTTCATCAATTACAATTTCTGAAGCATCGTGTTTCCAAGTTCTATGAACAACTTTAATTGAATATACACCAATAAAAGTCATAAGGATAATAGCAAACAGGTTGATAAAAATAATGGTTAACTCCTGATATCCTAAGTAATTTAGCAAATAATTAACAGCATATAATAATCCAATACCTAGTATTGAACCAGCTGTTCCAGGAGCAATTGGAGAAAAACCAAAACCTAATCCTGATGCTATTATCTTATGTAACTTTATCATTCTCTTAATCTTCTTGGTAATAGTCCAATCCTAGATAATTAATTAATTCTTCGCCCATAAGGTGTCTTAGTGTATTTTCAAACTTTATTTTTTGCAAGAAAATATCATGAATTGGCTCTAAACCTTCTTTTGTTTGTGGAGATTTAAAGTAGAACGATAACCATTCTTGAATTCCTTTCATTCCAGCACGATTAGCTAAATCCATAAATATAGCAAGGTCTAAAACAACGGGTGCTGCAAGTATTGAGTCTTTGCAAAGGAAATTAACTTTAATTTGCATTTTGTATCCTAACCAACCAAAAATATCAATATTATCCCAGCTTTCTTTATCGTCGCCTTTTGGTGGGTAATAGTTAATACGTACTTTATGGTACATATCTTTATATAATTCAGGATATTTGTCAGGTTCTAAAACACTGTCTAATACACTTAGCTTAGATACTTCTTTTGTCTTAAACGA
>QMPG01000074.1 GCA_003648455.1 Bacteroidota bacterium | reverse complement strand
TAAATAATTGAAATTTTTACCAAATTTATACACTAAAAAAACAGGATAACCTAAAAATACATATCAAATAATACAAAAAAATTTATTAATAGTTTAAATCTGTACTTTTAGCTTCTTTAAAATTATAGAATATTGTAGTCGTGAATAATGCGGGTTAATAATCAGTTTATGGGTTAAGATATCTGAAATTTATGCATAATCCACCCGAATTTTAAAGTGAGACGAAAAGACCTAACAGCTTGGGTTTAATAAAAGATATAATATTCAAAATACTGATAATCAACACAATACAAAACTCGTTAGATCTCGATAAATTAATATTACGACTTTTAATAGAGGAATCAATCTTTGAAAATACGCAAATAGACCTACTGTATTTGCTTGTTTAAAAATAAACAGTAATTTTGCAAAGACCAATCAAATTACAAAAATGAATTATATTTTATTTGATGACAAAACATGGGATAATTTTTTACCGCTGACTTTTACACGTCCCGTTGCTGAAATAAGAATCGGAATTCTTACAATAAAAGAAAAATGGGAGAAATATTTTAATCAAGAATGTTCTTATTATACTCAAGATTATTTGCAGAAAAAATATAAAGCAAAATATTCTGATGATAATATTTTTCTTAATGCCTCAATTTTACCAAAAGAAGATTTAGTGAGTGAAATTATTTCATTAAAAGTTAATTGTGCATTAATGAAAAATGATGTTTTGATTGCTGTAAGATTTTCTGAAAAATTGTCTGGTGATTTTATGCAGGTTCAGGATTATGTTGAGGAAAAAAAACTCTCAATTGTTAATTGTGTTTCAGACTTCGTAAAAATAAATTATTCGTGGGATATTTTTAGCTTAAACGAACAGGCAATAAAGTCAGATTTTCAATTGATCACCAACGGTCGAAAAAGCCAGCCAATCAGTAAAACAAATAATGTTTTAGGGAAAGAAAATATTTTTATTGAACAAGGAGCAAAGATTGAATTTGCAACAATAAATGCACAAACGGGTTTTGTTTATATTGGCAAAGACGCCGAAGTTATGGAAGGTGCAGTAATTAGAGGTCCTTTTGTTTTGTGTGAACATTCGGTTGTTAAAATGTCAGCTAAAATTTACGGACCATCAACAATCGGACCACATTCAAAATTTGGAGGAGAGATAAATAACGTTGTTGTTTTTGGCTATTCAAATAAAGCTCACGACGGGTTTTTGGGAAATGCCGTTATTGGAGAGTGGTGTAATATTGGTGCAGACAGTAATAATTCAAATCTTAAAAACAATTATGCAAGCGTAAAATTGTGGGATTACAAAACAAAACATTTTACTGACACAGGCTTGCAGTTTTGCGGATTAATAATGGGCGATCATTCAAAATGTGGAATAAACACCATGTTTAATACAGGTACTATAGTTGGTGTTAGTGCTAATATATTTGGCTCAGGATTTCAACGAAATTTTGTCCCGTCGTTTGCATGGGGTGGCACAAGAGGTTTTACTGTTTACAGATTAAACAAAGTTTTTGAGGTTGTAGAGAAGGTAATGATGCGAAGAAACATTAAAATTAATGATACTGATAAAGCCATTTTATCACATATTTTTAATATTACCGAACAGTATCGAAATTTTAAATAGTTTTGGCATAACTATTGACAAATAAAACAAATATGTTTATAGCAAAAAGGAGAACGGAATTTATTTATTGAAAACACATCGGCATTATTGCCTGATATACAGTTTATTAGGCTTGTGTTGATTTATTTATAATAATTGAGAATAATTTTTTGACTTAAACAAAATAGTTTTATTTTTTTACTTATCTGTCAATTTGGCAAATAGTTTTTTACATTTTTATGAGTAATATTGAAGAGTTTGAATTTGAAAATATGTTATTATCTGACGATGCTAATGCACCGGAGATTATACCAATAATGTCTGATTTTGATGGTGATACAGGCAAATTTAAAATGCCAAAAAAATTACCAATTTTACCATTAAGAAATGCTGTACTTTTCCCGGGTGTTGTTGTTCCAATAACAGTAGGAAGAGAAACCTCCTTAAAGTTAATAAAAGAAACTTTTAAGAAAGATAGACTTATTGGTACTGTAACGCAGATTGATAAGAATGTTGAAAATCCAACCGAAAAAGACATTTATAAGGTTGGTACAGTAGCCGAGATAATTAAAATTCTTGAGATGCCTGACAATACCACATCGGTTATTATTCAGGGGAAAAGACGGTTTGAGATACAAAAGGTAGAAAGGCTTGTTCCTTTTATGAAGGCTTCGGTAAAAGAATTAAATGAAATTAAACCTAAGAAAAACGATAGAGAATTCGATGCAATAATAGGCTCTATTCGTGATTTGGCAATTAAAATTTTAAAGTTGTCGCCAAATGTTCCTCAAGAAGGGATTTTTGCATTAAAGAATATAAGCGACAATTCGTTTTTAGTAAATTTTGTTTGTTCAAATACTGATGTGAAAATAAAAGGTAAGCAAAATTTATTAGAGATAAATGAACTCAAAAAACGAGCTATTCGCTTGCTGGAATATCTTACAACTCAGCTTCAAATGCTTGAACTTAAGAACGATATCCAATCTAAAGTAAAATCAGATCTTGATAAGCAACAGAGGGAATTCCTTCTTAATCAACAAATGAAAACTATTCGTGATGAGTTGGGGGGGAATCCTTTAGAACAAGAGGTTGAAGAACTGAAAACCAAAGCGAAAGAAAAAAAGTGGAACAAAGAAATTGGTGAGCTTTTCAGCAAAGAAATAAATAAACTTCAAAGGATGAATCCTGCAGCCGGAGAATATTCTGTGCAATTGAATTATTTGCAGATATTGCTCGAATTGCCATGGAATGAATATTCGGAAGATAATTTTGATTTAAAAAATGCTCAAGAAATTTTAGATAACGATCATTATGGTTTAGATAAAGTAAAAGAGCGCATTTTAGAACACCTTGCAGTATTAAAATTAAAAGGTGATTTAAAATCTCCAATTATTTGTTTATATGGTCCTCCTGGGGTTGGAAAGACTTCACTTGGTAAATCAATTGCAAAATCGTTAGGCAGAAAATATGTAAGAATGTCGCTTGGCGGTTTGCATGATGAGGCAGAAATACGTGGTCACAGGAAGACTTATATTGGTGCTATGCCGGGACGCATAATTCAAAACATTAAAAAAGCAAAAACATCAAATCCTGTTTTTATTCTCGATGAGATTGACAAAGTCGGTAATGATTTTCATGGTGATCCTTCGTCTGCATTGTTAGAAGTGCTCGACCCTGAACAAAATTCTGCTTTTCATGATAATTTTCTTGAACTTGACTACGACTTGTCAAAAGCAATGTTTATTGCAACAGCAAATACATTGAGTACGATTAGTCCTGCTCTTCGCGACAGAATGGAAATGATACCAATAAGCGGTTACATAGTTGAAGAAAAAATTGAAATTGCAAAACGCCACTTAATACCAAAACAGCTTGAGGCACATGGTGTGAAAAAAGAACAAATAATATTACAAAAAAAGGTTGTTGAAAATATTATTGAAAACTATACACGAGAATCCGGCGTTAGAGAATTAGATAAGCAATTAGCAAAATTAACAAGACGTATTGCAAAAAAAATTGCATTTAACGAAGAATATAATCCAAATATTTCTATTGAAGATTTAAAAGAATTGCTTGGCGTACAAACTTATGCAAGAGATAAATATCAAGGTAATGAATTTGCAGGTGTTGTTACCGGTTTAGCGTGGACTTCGGTTGGTGGAGAGATTTTATTTATTGAAACAAGCTTGAGTAAAGGGAAAGGCAAACTTACTTTAACAGGGAATTTAGGCGATGTAATGAAAGAATCTGCTGTTCTTGCTCTTGAATATTTAAAAGCACATTCAAAAAAATTGAATCTTAATGAAAATGTTTTTGATAATTGGAATGTTCATATTCATGTTCCCGAAGGAGCCATACCAAAAGATGGTCCTTCGGCAGGTGTAACCATGGTAACATCTTTAGCTTCAGCTTTTACTCAACGAAAAGTGAAAAAAAATTTAGCAATGACCGGCGAAATAACTCTTCGAGGAAAAGTACTTCCTGTTGGAGGAATTAAAGAAAAAATATTAGCTGCCAAACGTGCAAATATTAAAGAGATTATTTTGTCGGAAGACAACAAAAAAGATATTTCTGAAATTAAAGATATTTATGTTAAAGGCTTGAAGTTTCATTATGTAAAAAATATTATTGATGTGCTTGATGTTGCTCTTCTTAAACAAAAAGTTTCAAATCCTATTGATATTTAATGAAAAACGTTCTCTAATTACAAATAACAAAAAAATATTAACAATTAAAATAACAAATCCATGGAAAAGATAAAAGACAACAAAATTTCTGTTATTCTTTGTGCATATAACGAGGAAAAATCAATAGAGAATGTAATTTTTTCACTTGCCAACAGTAATGTTTTTGATGAAATTATAGTAGTAAACGATGGCTCAACTGATAATACAAGAAAAATAATTGAATCCTTAAAAGAAAAGTTTGACATAATTGATATTCATTTTCCAAAGAACAAAGGTAAGGGTTATGCCATGGCAACCGGAATTGAAAAAGCAAATGCAGAAATTATTGTGTTTTGCGATGCCGATTTATCCGGTTTAAAAAAAGAACATTTCTTGCAACTCGTAGAACCTCTTCTCGACAATAGAGCAGATATGGTATTAGGACAGCCAATTGTTAATTTTTCAATCGATTATACCTATAATCCGTTAAAATTATTAACAGGAGAAAGAGCTCTTTATAAAAAGGATATATTACCAATACTTGAAAAAATAAAAACTTCAAGATTCGGAGTAGAAACCATAATTAATCTTTATTATAAGGCACATAAAAAAAGAGTGGAAATGGTTTTATTATCCGGATTAAAACATTTTATCAAATTCGAAAAAGCAAATCGTCTTCAAGCTATGAAACAATATTTGCAGGCAGGACATCAAATTACGTTTACTACTGTCAATAATTATGGCTTAATTTCAAAGATTGTTAAAAATAAGTTCAATAAAATTTTAATAGAAAACTGATAAAAATGGATTATTTAATACTAAAAGGATTATTAATAGGATTTGTTACATCAGTCTCTTTTGGTCCCATTGCACTCTTAATTATTCAAAAAACTGAGAATAATAATTATAATAGAGGATTAATGGCGGGTTTTGGTGCATCAACCGCTGAAACAATTTTTGCCGTCATTGCAGGAAGTGGAATTAGTTTAGCTTATAATTTTATTGAACAATACCAAATGCCTATTCGTTTCATAGGTGCGTTAATAATTTTAGCTTTAGGATTAAAACTACTCTTATCAAAAAAATCTTCCGTTAAAAATAATAAAAGTAAAAATATTATAAATACTCACGGTTCAGACTTTTTATCTACTTTTTTGTTAGAAATTTTCAATCCGATAACTTTATTTATGTTTATGTTTATTTTTGCAATGTTTAATATTATTCCGAAAGAAGCCACTAACCTAGAGTTGTTTAAATTTTATTTCTTTGTTTTTTTAGGAACAATTTTATGGTGGAGTTTAATAGGTGTTTTAGCCAAAACACTTCGCAAAAAATTGAAATTACAAAATTCACAGTGGTTAAATAAATTAATGGGAAGCATTATAATTTTATTTGGAATAGTTTTATTAGTTACTTTATTTACTAATAAAAAAATTACAGAACCCCCGAACAAGGAAATGACAACAATCGTTAAGCACATGGGAATATTGCCTTGAGTATGAACATCTCATGTTTGGGTAATTTAAAAAAAATGTAATTTTATTGTTTTAAAATTTTTTAATCAAATTAGTTGTTAAATTATGAAAAAATTATTTTTAATATTATTAACAGTAGTCTTAGTTGGTGGTTTAACTGCTAATGCACAAGATTACAAAACCGCCATTGGTGTTAGAGGTGGCTTGGCAAATGGCTTAACAGTTAAGCATTTTATTAGTAATAATGTTGCTGTTGAAGGAATAGTTTCGTCACGATGGCAAGGATTTAGTGTTACAGGATTATATGAAATTCACAAACAGGCATTTAAAACAGATCGCCTAAATTGGTATTATGGTGCAGGTGGTCATGTTGGTTTTTGGGATGGCAGTAATGTTGATTGGTCAAGTAATAATGATAGTTATACGGTAATTGGCGTTGATGGTATTTTGGGAATAGAATATAATATTAAAGACATCCCAATTAATATAAGTTTAGATTGGAAACCGACATTAAACATTGTTGGATATTCCGGTTTTTGGGGAGATGGAGGAGCCCTTTCTGTAAGATATATTTTTTAAAAGAAATGCATTAAAAATTTAAGGCTGTCAAATATTTGACAGCCTTTTTTTAATCATCATCAGTAATATTTTGGTTGTAATCTTCTTCATCAAAAACATTCCAGTCTTTTTGTTCGCTTTGAAAGAAAAAGATTTTTATGCGAGCAGTATCTCTTAAAAAATCAATTCTGCCAATTTCAATTCTGCTAATTATTAAACCGGTTCTTTTTTCAAGATCCTGAATTAGTAAATTTCTTTTATTGGGCTTAATTAGTTTAATGTTTTCGTAAATAATAGTTTTACTCGTTTCGTTTTTAAGAAGCCATACATATTCTAAAAAATAAGTTATTCCAATAGCAGCGGCATTAGTAAATATTAATTCGGCATAACTTACTTTTTTGTTTGCAAGGGCATTAATAACAGACACACCAATAATCAAAAAAAGGTATGACATTTCTTTTATTCGAATTTGATTTGTGCGGTATCGAATAATACCAAACACGGCAAATAAACCCAATGCAAATCCCATTTGCAGTTTAACATTCGACAATAAGAAACAAATTAAAAAAGTCATTGTTCCAATAATAATATAAGAAAACAAATAATCTTTTCGTTTTGTAATTGTATAATAGAGATATTTAGCTATAACAACGGTTATTATAAGATTAAAAGAAAATCGTATAATAAGCTCTAAAAAATCTTTTGTGTTAATTAATTCTATTCCGAATAGGCTAAGCTGTTTTAACAATATTTCCGCTATCATTACTTATTTTTTTTAATGTTAATAATCGGGGTTTAAATCTGTTTTTTTTAATGTTATTGTATAATAAATTTATGCCTGTGCAATATTTGCTTAATGACATTTGCCGGATTTCATGTTTCTTTAATATTTTGATAAATTCAGACGAAGAAGAATACTTTTCTTGCTTAACTTCAGCAATTGATATAAAAGGTAATTTAACATTATTTTTCTTATTATCAAAAGACAAATTAAAATCAATTGTTAATCGTTCGTCAAAATTATTGCTTACGAGAGTTATTCTTGAGAATTTTGTATCAACTTTAGCTTGTAACTGTTTTAATATATAAGGCGAATTTTTTTTAATAAAATCCTGAGAATTCTTTGAAAAACAATCATTAGTATTAATGCGTTTCTTAATTGTTTTGTTCTTGTTCGATTTGAACTTTATCTCTAAAAATTTATCATTTGTGTTTACATATTCACGAAATCTTATTTTATAACGATTTAATTTCCCGTTTTGATGAGCAATGTACATTGAAAAATCATCGGTGTCAAAATATGTGGTTTCATATTTTAAGCTTCGTTTATTGTCAATTTCTAAAACATAATAACTGCGTTTTGCTTCTTTTAAAATTTTTGAAAGTTTCTGAATAGGTAAAACAAATTTAGTATCCGTTCTTTTCATGAACTTCACTTTGTCAATTTCTTTTAAAGATACTGATTTATATTGGTTTAGTATTTCGTTAATTTCTGTCAATAAATTAGTTGTAAAGTTTTTCAAACACATGTTTTTCAAAACCAAAAGTAGTATCGTTTATTGATATTAACTTCGATTTTTTTTCAATAAAATATAATTTATTGATATTAAAATGTTTTAATTTGTTGATTTTAACAGTTGCCGGTCCGTACTCCGGTTTTTTCTTATAAATTACAATTCCGTAATTACAGTTAGTAATTGACGATGATGTAATATCCAGAAAAGAAAAATCTTTTGATGCAAATGCAATATTTGAATTTTTAATGTTAACATTATTAATTGTTAATTGAGAATTTTCTCCCCCACTAATGCCTTTGTCGCGGGCATTTATTATTTCGCAATCGTCAATAAAAATATTGCTGCCTGAAAAATCTATTGCATCGTTTCCAATATAAGAAAAAAAAGTTTTTAGAACTTTGCCTTTTGAAAAATCAGAATCGAAAGCATCAGCAAAAATATTGTCAAAAGAAGAGTTGTGAACAAAGAAATTTGAACGAATAATGTTTAAGGCATCTTCACAATTATTGTCATTAAATAGTGAGCTTGTAATTTCAACATCAGACTCGTAAAAAGTAACAGCTCCGGTTAAATTCCAATTTTTGTAATTCAGTGTGTTTAGGTGCTCAAAAACAGCATCTTTAATAAATGATTTTTGTTTTGCCTGTAAAACTGTAAAGCCCATTGCTGTTCCATCTGTTGATTTAATTGTTACTGGATGTTTTCGTAGCCCCTGCATAAAAACAGGGGAGTATGATAAGAAAAAAGAGTTGTTGATAAAATTAAGATTTGCCCCTGCTTTAAAAATAACCTTATATCCAGCTGGAATTATAATACTTTTCTTAATTGTATAATTGCCGGCTTTAACAATTAAATTTTTCTTTTTTGTAATCTGAAAAATAGAATTTATCTTATAATCATTATTCTTGATAAGCTTTTGTTGAGGATTGCATCTTTTTGGTGATTGATATTGAAAAATTGGTATGTTAAAAATATCGGTTTTGCCTTTAACAATAAAGAACAAATATTTTGCAATACTAGTGTCAACTTCAAGGGTTATTTGGTGCAAAGAATCGTTATATGAGTTTAGCAATACTTTTGGTTTAAACAAATGAGTAATCAATTTTTGATTGTTACTAATGCCTACAATTTCAATGTTGTCAGGATAATAATTTGTTATTCTCACTTTATTTGTTTGCTCACTATATGCATCAACAAAATATTTTGGTAGAGTTTTGTCATAATCAGCTTTATAAACTTTTTGTTTCGCAGTATCAACGTTATTGATAAAGCTGAAGTAATTATTTTCAACTTTTTGTTTAAAATCAGGAAGCGATTTTCTAATTTCCAGAGCATTTTTTGTGAGGAAACTATAATCATATTTATAGTCGGCAAACTCTTTTTGAATAAGAGTTTCATTGTTTTTTATATCCGATTTAAATTGAGAAAAAATTGAATTAAGATATTTCTTACTTGAATATTTTTGAAGATAATTAAGATATTTTTTCACAAATATTTTATCTGCAAAAAGATAGTCAATCATAAAAAAACCATCATTTTTTCTTTTTACGCTTCCTTTATTATAATTTCCATAAATTGGTCTGTTTGTCCATTGCATAACACCTTTATCGCAATAACAATCGAAAGGAATAAATTCAAGTTTCGATAGCACAGGATTGTAATAAAATCGTTGGTTGTGCCATATAAAACCATGATAAGCACGAGTTAAGTCTGCAAGAGCAAAATATTTTGCCAATTTGTCAACATCAAAAATATTAGATGCTTTATTTATTGCATATTTATATTCATAAACAAGGTTTTGTGCATCAATAAAATTTTTCAACAAAGTCGGTTCTCGCAATATCCGGTTGCTTTTAAAAGCAGTTATCTTGCTAGCTTCAAATAAAGGAAAGTTGTTTTCTTGTTTTGCTACACGCGATGCCCAAAGTTGGTCTTCTGAGAATTTTAAAATTGGACCTTCTCTTCTGTTTTTATTTTCAACAAGTTGTTTTTCAAAATGTTCTTCGTAGGCATATAAGCCAAGATTTTTATTGTTCAGATATACGGGAATAAAATTATATCTGGTTGTTAGCACATCTTCTTTTTCAAATATTTTATGTGCTAGCCATTCATCAATAAAATAACGAGCTTCGGGAGTTTGTATAGAAAAAGTTCTCATGCCTTTCCATGTTTTCTTTTTCTTAAGTTTAATCCTGAATGACCATTTATCGCCTTTAAGATGATCGAGCCAATCGCCTTTTAAACGAATTTTTGCTTTCATGTCGTCGCCACCCCAAAAAACAATTGCATTAACATAGCTGCTGTCGTCTGTTTCAAGAATTTTTTTTTCAAAAGCCAGTTTTCTTTTTTCTTTTAAGATGTCCATATCTTTTTGGTCAACATAAATGCGCAAAGCTTGTTGCTTATACTCAGGATATTTTTTCGGAGGGATTTTATCAACTTTTAAATCATCAAAATATGCAGGAACAGAATCAGGATTCCACAAATAAATCTTCATTTTATTTTCCGTATTATTCGGAGGAATAAAGAAATCGATAGAAAGTTTATGCCAACCAATAGAATCATCAATGTTTCTGTTTATCTCAGAGAACCAAAATGATGAATTGGAAGCAACCAACATGCCATTATTCCCATATTGCCAAACACTTGCACGGTAATGCTCTTCTTTTTTTATTCCTTTAATTTCAAGAGTCATTCCATATTGATTGGTTTTGTCAAGTTTTATTGAATAATTTCCCGAATGAGCAAAATCTGTGCTTCTTGTGTTATTAACTTTAAAATGAATGTTGTTTGAGATAAAATATTTGCCGTTAGAACTCATTGTTTCTGCATCACAGAAATAATGCTCTTGTTTGTTTACTGTTTTATTTTCTTTACATGATTGAATAAGTAACAAGAAAGAAATAAATATAAAAAGCAAAAAAGGTTTGTGAATTTTTATCATAATTTTATTAATTATTTTATACAAAAGTAACATTTTTTATAAAATTTTATCTTTTAAATAATTAGATGGTTTTTTGACTTGATAAATTATACTATTTTTGTTTAAAATATAATTACCCAGACAAATGAATTTAAGCATAATTATTCCTCTCTATAACGAAGAAAATTTAATTAAAGATGTTTTAAAAGAACTTAACAGTTTATCGTATCCAGATTTTGTAAAAAAAGCAGAAATAATTATTGTTGATGATT
>QMPG01000073.1 GCA_003648455.1 Bacteroidota bacterium | reverse complement strand
CCATTTAACCATTTAACATTTTTTTGTTAAACACAAAAATGCAGCATATCCTAAAATGTTAATTTTGAGCGGTCGTGTCGTAATTTATATATGATAAATATTGCCACCAATATTGTCAAATTTTGCACCTGTAACAGATGATAAGCAATTTGGAATTTTTTTATGCCTTAAAACACCAAGAAAAGCAAAAATTAAAGCTTCTTTAAAATCAACAATATCTTTATCGGGAATAACAATTTTATTTTTTGATTTTTGTTTTAGTAATTCAATAAGAAATTTATTATGGGCTCCTCCACCTGTAATAAGAATACTATTATCATTTTTCTTATTTGTAATATTCGTAATTTGAATGGCAATATGTTCGTAAATTGTTCTCAATTTATCTTCAACAGTTAAATCAAATTTTTTAATTATTGGGATAAAATCAGAAATTAGCCATTCTTTTGCCAAGGATTTTGGAAAAGGTTTTTTATAATATTCAATATTATTTAACTCAGCAAGTAAATTCTTATTGAGTTTTCCTTTTTTTGCTATTTCTCCATTTTTATCAAATGATTTATTAAGAGTGTTTGCAAGATAGTTTATTATTATGTTTACCGGACAAATGTCAAATGCAATTCTTTTTTCGTTTTCATTAAACGAGATGTTAGAAAAACCGCCAAGGTTTAGGCAATAATCAAATTCAGGAAATAGTAGCATGTCGCCAATGGGAACCAAAGGAGCACCTTGTCCATCCAATAAAACATCAAGCGAACGAAAATCACTTATGGTTGTAATATCTGTTTTTGCTGCAATTGAAGCACCTGCACCTAATTGAAAAGTAATATTTTTTTCAGGTTGGTGGAAAATAGTATGACCATGTGATGATACGAAATCAACTTTTTGTATTTTTTTTTTATCAATGAAAGAGTTGATGCATGAGCCTAAAAAATTGCCAAATTGATTATGAAGTTCAATAAAATGAAAAGCATCCAGTTCATTGGCAGACTTGAGTTTATTACGCCATTCTTTATTATATGGAATTGTTTCAGCTTCAATAATTTTATAATTCCATTTTTGTGATAATAATTCAAAACAGCAAAAAGCAATATCTACTCCATCAAGAGACGTGCCTGACATGAGACTAATAACATGAGTTTTTTTCATTTATTTATTGTTTTTATATCCAATATCTTGATTGCTTTTCTTTTTATTTGTTGAATTATTTACAAATTTAAGTAAATGTGAATATGTTTTTTTATTCCCAACTCTGTCGGTTACTGTTAATTTAAGAGTGTGGTTATTTTTTTTACTAATTTTTTCGTCAAAAACATAAGTTAATAAATTTTTTTTTGCATCGTATTCAAATAAGACCCATTGGTTGTCAATATATCCATTATAGGTGTCAATACCTGAAAGAGTATCTTTAATTTTGAATTTTATTTTATTCAAATTACTAAGGTCGGTATTTATTGTAAAATTATAAGGAATTATTTTCGGGGGAACTGTATCAATAGCAATAGTAAAATTCCCAAGTTTATTTGTTTTTACTTCTACAAAGTTTTGTTCGTGATTCCATTTTTTCCCAATAGCATATATTTTATTTTTTTTATCAACATAAGCAATAATTGTTTTATTAACTAAACTATCAGGCAAACTGCCAATTTTAATTGATAAAGAATATTTGTTTTTAATAGGAGTGTAGCAATTATGTATATGATAAACTGGAGATAAGCTACCGGCAACAGCCTCTGATTTATTAAATTGAAAAAATAATGTGTCGAATAGAGAATTTTCAGGAAAGAAAATTTTTATGTCATCATCTGTAAAAAAATTAATTTTTTCGTAAGGCATTACTTGTGTGCATTGCTTATAACTTGTATCAATAGAGCTATTTTCTTTTGACGAACTCTTAATCACGAAATCTAAAGTTGATGTATTATCATACACATCTTTAATTGTGAAATTTATATTATGTGTTTTGTTGTCATTAAAATTAACAATTCCTCTGTTAATAATATTTTTGTATATGCTAATATCATTATTTGGATCTAAAAAACACTTATGAAACCGGTTTTTATGCCTAATACTTTCGTTATAGTCCATATAACTTTTAATGTTTTTCGTTTCGGAAAAAGAAAATTCATCAAATTTATTATAAAAAATTAAATTGTTGTCAACCTTTAATTTAATTGAATAAACCCCACATTTATTATACGAATTGTTTAAATAGTCATACGCTTTTAATGCAAACCCAATTTCTCCATGAACAATTATTGTGTCTTTTTCTTTCAAGAAATATTTCCCATTATTACCAGTTACCGAAAAAGTTTTTTTATTAATAGAATTGTTTACATAACTGTTTGGATTTAAGGGATAAATATAAGTTTTGTAAATTCTTGGTTTTATTTTATCAATAATATTAAATTTAAATAAGAGGGGATTAATCGGATGCTCGGTTTTACTGTTTCTTAACTCAAAATGCAAGTGTGGACCTCCCGAAGTTCCGCTATTTCCGGATAGGGCAATAACATCTCCTTTACGAACTGGGATTTCATTTTTTTCAGGAAAGATATCAATAGAATATGATTTGTTCATATACTGTTTATATTTTACATATTTATCAAGTTGAATATTAAATTCGTGCAGATGACCATAAACAGAAACAATACCATTTGGATGCGATATATACATTGCTTTCCCATATCCAAAAGGGGAAATTTTTATTCGAGATACATAACCATCAGCTACAGCATAGACTTTAAGTCCAATTACACCTTGAGTTTTTATGTCAATACCAGAATGAAAATGATTTGAACGTAATTCTCCAAAATTCCCCGTTAGTCTTAAAGGAATATCTAATGGTGAACGAAAATATTTATTAGAAATATTCGTTTGACTAAATGAACTGTTAATTAGCAGAAACGAAAGAAGAAATAATAATAATTTAAAAAAATGCGACATACTAGAAATATGTTTAGGATATTAAATAAATAATTTATATCTTTAATTCACAAAATAAGCTAATATTTTTACAAGATTTTAATAAAAATAATAAAATTAAAAATATTTGTTAATTAAGCAAAGCAGTGTTAACTTTGTATTAGAAATTAAACAGAATGGCTGAAGAATATAACAACTTGATATCTAGCTTAAAAGAAAAATTAAACAAGTTGGTAAATAAGTATGAAAATAAAAAACAAGAATATAATTCTCTTTTAGTTGAGAATGATGAGCTAAAGAATGAGTTGGAAAAAAATAAAATTGAATTTGAACAATTAAAAACAAAATATAAAAAACTAGAATTAACAAAAGCATTTTTATCATCAAGTGAAGATACACATGATGCAAAATTAAAAATAAATGGGATTGTGCGGGAAATTGATAATTGTATTGCTCTTTTAAATAGGTAGTATTTATATAAATGGACGAAAAATTTACAATAAAAGTTAATATTGTTGATAGGTATTACCCCTTGAAAATTGACAGAAAAGATGAAGAAAAAGTCAGAAGGGCTGCTAAAAAAATAAACGATACTGTATTACAATATAAAAAGATTTATACAGATAAAGATAGTCAAGACTTTTTAGCAATGGCAGCTTTGCAATTTGTAATTAAAGTTGTAGAGATGGATTCAGAACGAGATGTATTACCAATTGTAGAAAGATTAGCCGAGATAGAGCAAGAATTAAACGAGTATTTAGAAAAAGAGGAATAAACGTTCTTTAAAATATATATATAAAAATCATTGCCCGCATTGATTCTTTATTGTACTTAGAAAACTCAACATTATCACAATTGGAGTTTAGCTCATAATATCTATGACAGGCCTCAACCATATGGTTTTTCATTAATTTGAAAACAGTGGAAGTCAGAAATACGATGGCGATTCCACCCATGTTTACAGGGGTTTTTTTAAGAGTAAAGACATTAATGCGGGTTTTTTTTAATCTAAAATTTATAAAACATGAATTATATTCTATTAATAATAGCTGTAGTAGTATCCTTTGCAATAGGAGCTTCTATTACTTATTTTATCCAACAAAGGGCTATTAAAACAAGAAGCAAAAACATAATTAAAGATGCCGAAGTTGAGGCTGAAGTAATTAAGAAAGAAAAAATTCTGCAAGCAAAAGAAAAGTTTTTTCAATTAAAAACAGAACACGAAAAAATAATAAATGAAAAAAACAGCAAAGTTTTAGTAGCAGAAAATCGAATTAAACAAAAAGAATCTTCTTTATCACAAAAATTAGAAGATTATCAACGTAAGAAAAGCGAATTAGATGCTATTCGTAATAACTTAAATATTCAAATTGATGTTGTTGATAAGAAAGAAGAAGAATTAAAAAAACTTCACCGACTTCAAATTGAACAATTAGAAGCTATTTCAGGTTTGTCTGTTTCTGATGCTAAAGCTCAATTAATAGAGTCGTTAAAAGCAGAATCGAAAACTGAAGCTATGTCGTATATTAACGACATAATGGAAGAAGCTAAAATGACAGCCAATAAAGAAGCAAAAAAAATTATTGTTGAAACTATACAAAGAGTTGCAACCGAAAATTCTGTTGAAAATTCTGTTTCAGTATTCCACATTGATAATGACGATATTAAAGGACGTATTATTGGTCGTGAAGGAAGAAATATTAGAGCATTAGAAGCTGCAACCGGTGTTGAAATTATTGTTGACGATACTCCCGAAGCAATTATCTTATCTTGTTTTGATCCTGTTCGTCGAGAAATTGCTCGTTTGTCTCTACACCAATTAGTTACAGATGGACGTATTCATCCTGCGCGAATTGAAGAAGTTGTAAATAAAACACAAGCAAAAGTAGAAGAAGAAATTATTGAAGTAGGTAAGAGAACAACAATCGACCTTGGTATTCATGGATTACATCCTGAGCTAATACGTCTTATCGGTAAAATGAAGTATCGTTCTTCTTATGGACAAAATTTATTACAGCACTCTCGAGAAGTAGCAAATTTATCAGCAATTATGGCTGCTGAGTTAGGCCTTAATCCTCGTGTTGCTAAAAGAGCTGGTTTATTACACGATATTGGTAAAGTGCCGGATGATGAGCCGGAATTACCACACGCTATTTTAGGTATGAAGATTGCCGAAAGATTTAAAGAAAAACCGGATACATGTAATGCTATTGGAGCTCACCACGATGAAATTGAAATGACAACTTTAATTGCACCAATTGTTCAGGTTTGTGATGCCATTTCAGGTGCTCGCCCGGGTGCTCGACGAGAAGTTGTTGAAGCTTACATAAAAAGACTTAAAGACTTAGAATCTTTAGCTTTATCATATCCCGGTGTTCTCAAAACATATGCTATTCAGGCAGGAAGAGAATTGAGAGTTATTGTTGGTAGTGAAAAAGTAAACGATAAGGATGCTGAAAAATTATCTTTTGAAATAGCTCAAAAAATTCAGGATGAAATGACTTATCCCGGACAAGTTAAGGTTACAGTTATTAGAGAGACAAGAGCTGTTAATTATGCTAAATAATATATAATCAGTTTCGTTTAATTTGTTTAAAGATTATACATGCTTGATTATAAGTATGTATAACTCTTTTTTTAGATGAATTTGTAGTTTTTAAAGTAAACTAAATTAATGAATTCAAGATTAATAAAAAATTCAAAAGTACTTGTTACAGGTGGTGCCGGTTTTATTGGCTCAAATTTAATTGAAGCTTTATTAAAAAATAACAATAAAGTAGTTTGTTTAGATAATTTATCAACAGGTAAACAAGAAAATATAACTCCATTTTTTTCTGACAATAATTTTATCTTCATAAAAGGAGATATTAGAGATATTGACACATGTAAAAAAGCTGTAAAAGGTGTTGATTATATTTTACAACAGGCCGCTTTAGGGTCCGTTCCTCGTTCAATTGAAGATCCAAAATCAACAAATGATGTAAATATTGGTGGATTTGTTAATATGCTAATTGCAGCAAAAGACGAAGGAGTTAAGCGTTTTGTTTATGCCGCAAGTTCATCTACTTATGGAGATCATCCTGCTTTGCCTAAGCACGAAGATACAATTGGGAATCCTCTTTCTCCTTATGCAATTACAAAATATGTTAATGAGTTGTATGCCAAAAATTTTTCAGATTTGTATGGCTTAGAAACTATAGGACTTCGATATTTTAATGTTTTTGGAAGACGTCAAGACCCTAATGGAGCATATTCTGCTGTTATTCCTAAGTTTGTTAAAGGTTTAATAAATAAAGAGAAAATAACAATAAATGGCGATGGCTTAACTTCTCGTGATTTTACATATATTGATAATGTTATTCAAGCAAATCTGTTAGCTGCAATCACTACAAATAAAAATGCGTTGAACACTGTTTATAATGTAGCTTACGGTGAGGCAACATCATTAAATGAATTGTTCACTACGTTAAGAGATAACTTGTCTAATTTTGATGCCGAAATTAAAAATATTGAGCCGGTTTATGGTCCTGAGAGAGAGGGTGATGTTAAACATTCTTTAGCATCTATTGATAAAGCCAGAGAATTGTTAGATTATAACCCAGAATTTAGTTTTAAAGAAGGAATAAAAAATGCTGTAAAATGGTATTGGGATAATTTGAAATAATTTTTTTTGTATAAAGTGTTTTTGCTTTAGGAAAAAAATTGAACTCTTTTTTTTATGAAAGAAATTAAAATGGTTGACCTTAAAGGTCAGTATGATAAAATAAAAATAGAGGTTGATAATGCTATCCAAGATGTTATTGATACATCATCATTTATAAAGGGAACTCACGTAAAAGAATTTCAAAAAGAGCTAGAGAATTTTCTATCGGTTAAACATGTTGTTGCATGTGGCAATGGAACCGATGCATTGCAAATTGCCTTAATGTCGTTGAATTTAAAACCAGGCGACGAGATTATTACATCGGGTTTTACTTTTATTGCTACTGCCGAAGTAATTGCTTTGTTAGGCTTAAAACCTGTTTTAGTTGATGTTGACCCAAATACTTTTCTTTTAGATGTAAATAAACTTGAAAAAGCTATTACAGACAAAACAAAAGCTATTATTCCTGTTCATCTTTTCGGTCAATGTGCTGATATGAATTCATTAAGCGCAATTGCAAAGAAACATAATCTTTATTTAATTGAAGATACAGCACAAGCTCTTGGTACAGATTATTCGATAAATAATAATACTTCTAAAAAGGCAGGGACTATTGGTGATATTGGCTGTACATCATTTTTCCCTTCAAAAAATCTTGGTTGTTTTGGCGATGGTGGTGCAATTTTTACTAATAATGATGATTTATTTGATAAAATATCTGCAATAGCTAATCACGGAATGCGAAAAAAATATTATCATGAGTTAATTGGTGTTAATTCGAGATTAGATAATATTCAGGCTGCAATATTAAGGGTTAAATTAAAACATTTAAATGAATATAATCTTGCCCGACAAAATGTAGCAGGTTTTTACGACAAAGCTTTTTTTAACAATTCTAAACTTCAAATACCATTTAGAACTAAGAATTCAAATCATATTTTTCATCAATATACTTTAATTACAAAAGATGTTGATAGAGACAAGATGCAAGAGTATCTTAAATCTAAAGGTATTCCTTCAATGGTTTATTATCCTGTTCCAATTCATAAACAGGAAGCATTTAAGAATTATAAGTTCTCACATAATGAATTCTCTGTTACAGAAGATTTATGCAAGAGAGTAATTTCATTGCCTATGCACACTGAGCTAACAGATGAACAATTGAATTATATTGTTGATAATGTTAATAAGGCAACTCTAATTTAAATTGCAGACAAATGGAAGATTATTTTGCTCATCAAACAGCGATTATTGACGAAGGATGCGAGATTGGTAAAGAAACCAAAATATGGCATTTTTCACACATTATGAAACAGGCAAAGATTGGACAAAATTGTAATATTGGACAAAATGTTGTTGTTTCCGATAATGTTGTTTTAGGAAATAATGTTAAAGTGCAGAATAATGTTTCAGTATATACAGGAGTGATTTGTGAAGATGATGTTTTTTTAGGACCTTCAATGGTTTTTACTAATGTTTTAAACCCCAGAAGTTTTATTAATCGTAAAAATGAGTTTAAACCCACAATTGTTAAAAAAGGAGCTACAATTGGTGCCAATGCAACCATTGTTTGCGGTATCACAATTGGTGAATATGCTTTAATAGGTGCAGGAACTGTTGTTACTAAAGACGTAAAACCATATTCATTGGTTGTTGGTAATCCGGCAAAACAAATTGGATGGGTAAGCGAAAACGGAGACAAGCTTTTATTTAATTCTGAGGGAATAGCAATTTGTTCGGAAACTAATCAAAAATATCAATTTGCTGATAATAAAGTGTTTAGAATATCTTAATCTTATTCATAATAAAAAATATATTTTACTATAATTTTAAAAGTAAATAAAAAGAGAATGAGTAATAAAATAAAATTCGCGGTTGTTGGCGTTGGACATATCGGCAAACGACATGCTCAAATGATAATAAATAACAATGATGCTGAGTTGGTTGCATTGTGTGATATTAAACCAAAAGAAGAATTAAATATTGATAATTTTAAGGTTCCTTTTTTTAGTTCAATTGACGATTTATTAAACTCTGATATTGATTGTGATGTTGTTAATATTTGTACACCAAACGGACTGCATGCTGAACAATCAATAAAAGCTTTAGACAAACAGAAACATGTAGTTTGTGAAAAACCAATTTCTTTAACAAAAGCAAGTGCCGAAAAAATAATTTTTAAATCTTTACAAGTTTCAAAGCATGTTTTTGCTGTTATGCAAAACAGATATTCTCCACCTTCGGTTTGGTTGAAAAATATTGTAGACAATAAATTGTTGGGTGATATATTTATGGTTCAGCTTAATTGTTTTTGGAATCGCGACAAGAGATATTACAAAAAAGGAAACTGGCATGGCACTAAAGATTTAGATGGCGGAACTTTATTTACTCAGTTCTCACATTTTGTTGATATGATGTATTGGCTTTTTGGCGATATTACTAATATTAAAGCTACATTTAAGAATTTTAACCATAAAGGTTTAACCGAATTTGAAGACTCCGGTATTGTATTTTTTGATTTTGTTGATGGTGGCTCAGGCAATATTAATTATTCAACTTCAATTTATGATAAAAATTATGAGAGCAGCATAACAATTATTGGAGAAAAAGGAACAATAAAAGTTGCAGGACAATATATGAACGAGGTTGTTTATTGCAACATAAAAGATTATGAAATGCCTGAGTTGGAAGCTACTAATCCGCCAAATTCTTATGGAGAATATAAAGGCTCGGCTGCTAATCATCATTTTGTTATTCAAAATGTTATTGATAAAATTAATGGAAAATCAACAATTACTACTAATGCATTAGAAGGTTTAAAAGTAGTTGATATTATTGAAAGAATTTATTCATCAAAAGAATAATGAAATAATTTGCAGATACAAAATTCATAAACTATTTTTGAAAAAATATATACTAAAGATAATTTGAAATTAAAATAAAATTATGTATAAAGATATTATTAGTAAGAAAAAACGAATTGCCGTAATAGGATTAGGATATGTGGGATTACCAATTGCTCTTGAGTTTGCTAAGAGATTTTCTGTTATTGGTTTTGATATAAAGCAAGACAGAATTGATTTGATGAAGAAGAAAATTGATCCTAGCAATGAACTAAGTTCAAGCGATTTCGACAACTGTGATATATTGTTTACTTCTTCTATTGAAGATTTAAAACCTGCTTCTTTTTATATAGTTGCAGTTCCTACACCAATTGATGACCATAAGATGCCGGATTTAACTCCTTTGCTTAAGGCCTCTCACTCAGTAGGTAAAGTAATTAGCAAAGGTGATTATATTGTTTATGAATCTACTGTATATCCCGGTTGCACAGAAGAAGATTGCGTGCCAATTTTAGAACAGGAATCCAATTTGCAATTCGGGGATGATTTTAAAGTGGGTTTTTCTCCCGAGAGAATTAACCCGGGAGATAAATTACATACTCTTACAAGCATTAAAAAAATTGTATCGGGAAGCGACGATGAAGCATTAGAAAATATTGCCAAAATTTATGAAGAAATTATAAAGGCAGGAATTCACAGAGCTCCAACTATTAAAGTTGCCGAAGCTGCCAAAATTATTGAAAACACTCAGCGTGATGTAAATATAGCTTTAATGAATGAGCTCTCAATAATATTTGGGAAAATGGGAATAAACACTTTTGATGTGCTTGAAGCAGCCGGAACAAAATGGAATTTCTTAAAATTTTTCCCGGGGCTTGTTGGAGGACATTGTATTGGTGTTGATCCTTATTATTTGTCGTATAAAGCAAAAGAATATGGCTATCATGCTCAGATGATTAATTCAGGAAGATCAATTAACGACTCAATGGGAAGTTATGTTGCTTCACAAACAGTGAAAAAAATTATTGCCAACAATCACAATGTAAAAGGAGCAAAGGTGCTTATCATGGGTGCTACCTTTAAAGAAGATGTTAGCGATATTCGTAATTCTAAAGTTACTGATATTGTTAATGAGCTTAATACTTATGGTGTTGATGTAAGCGTTACCGACCCTTATGCAGATTCTGAGCAAGTATATAACGAATATGGATTTAAGTTAATTGATAAGATTAATAACGATTATCAGGCTATTATTGTAGCTGTTAATCACAAACAATATTTAACATATGACGAAGATTTTTTTAAATCGCTAAGTGGGGAAAATGGTATCTTAGTTGATATTAAAGGTATTTATAAAGGAAAAATTTCTGATTTAACTTACTGGAGTTTATAATTGAAAATTTAGTTCTTTATTTTATTTAGTTTCTGAATATAAATAATTGAAAAATCCTGTTAAGCAAGCTGTTTAACAGGATTTTTTATCCAAATTTTTATAAATCTATACAGACTAACCCGGAAAATTCATTAATTTTCTACGATTAAGTAATACCAACAAATTTGGGAATTTCATTAACCCCAAATTT
This sequence comes from Bacteroidota bacterium, assembly GCA_003648455.1. The sequence goes on along the minus strand of QMPG01000073.1, from coordinate 144 downwards.
GGGTATTACTAAATCGGGGTTTCCCGCTTTACTATCCGCTATCCATCGCTTATTCATGCAATTCACTTCGTTTTTGCATGAATAAAGCGGGCTAATTGTTTTCCATGTTTCTCATTTCTTTTTCTCTTTTCCATTCAACTTCTT
>QMPG01000072.1 GCA_003648455.1 Bacteroidota bacterium | reverse complement strand
GATGGATAGTGGGAAGTAAAGCGGGAAATCCCGCATTAGAAGTACCCAAATTTGGGGTTTAAAAAACACCAAATTTGTTGGTAATTCTTAAGCGTAGAAAAATTATGAATTTTTCGGGTTAAGTTTTAGAATTACATTTTGTTTAGCATACTCTATTTAAGCATTTTAACATTTTTTTTTTATATATTAGCAAGAAAAAAATAGTGATGTTAATAAAATTCAAAGTATCTGTTATCTTTTTTCTCATATTTTTAAATATATCTGTATTTTCTCAGATACAAGATATTGGGACTTCTTTTATAATTAATTATCACCGTTCAAATTACAATGCAGGAAGCCAAATTTGGGATGTTCAGCAAGGCAATAACGGCATGATGTATTTTGCCAACAACAATGGACTGCTTGAGTTTGATGGTGTTTTTTGGAATACATATCCTTTACCCAATAATAGTGTCGTTAGATGTTTAAATATTGATAGTGATGGTAAAATTTATTCAGGAGGTTTTAATGAGATTGGATACTTTAAGAAAGACAATATTGCTTCAAATAAATTTTATTCTTTAACACATTTATTGTCTGATGAAGCAAAGAATTTCGATGAGGTATGGAAAATTGTAATTCATCCTGATGGAATAATTTTTCAATCATTCAATCAACTCATGATTTATAAAGATAGCGCAATAACTGTTATTCCTGCTCCAAGCAAATTTCATTTTTCTTTTTATGTAAACGGGGAGTACTATGTTAATGATATGAAAGAGGGATTGATGAGATATGCCCGAGGAAGACTTTTTCATCTAAAAGGGGTAGATATAATTAAAGGAAAACAAATTTCAGGAATTTTTGAGCATGATAATAAGCTTTATATTTCCAGCTATTCAGATGGAGTTTATGTCTATAATGGTAATTCTTTAAAAAGTTGGTCAACTGATATTAATAAGTTTCTGAAAAAGAATCAAATATATTGTTCGTTTAAAACGTCTAATGGGAATTTTGCATTTGGTACAATACAAAATGGGTTATTAATAAGTAAGCCCGAAGGAAATCCAATTCAACATCTGAATATGAATGATGGATTGCAGAACAATACAATTTTAAGCATTGGTGAAGATTATCAGGGAAATCTTTGGTTAGGTACTGATCATGGAATAGACTATATTGAAAACAACTCTCCATTATCAAGTATTTCTAATAATTATGGGATTAGTTCAGGATATTCAGCTATTATAGATCAAAACAATCTATATCTTGGAACAAATCAGGGCTTGTTTTACAAAAAGTTAAATTCAAAAAATTTAGATAATAAAAAATTTAATATTGTTGAGAACACAGGAGGGCAGGTTTGGTCATTAAATAAAATTGATAATACACTTTTTTGTGGTCATAATAATGGTACATTTATTATACAAGGAGATAAATCAAAGCAAATTTCAGATATCTCGGGAGGATGGATATATTTAAAAACCCCTAACAATGATAATAAAGTTATTAGTGGAACTTATTCCGGTTTAGTCCTTTATGAAAAGATTAATGGTGAATGGAAATTCAAAAAGCAATATCTCGGATTTTCAGAATCTGCAAGACTCATGGCTTTTGATAACGATGGAAGTTTGTGGATGACTCATGGTTATAAGGGGATTTATCATTTCTTTTTTTCCAATGATTATGAAATTATTGAAGATGTAAAGTTTTATAGTTCAACAAACTCTAAACTTTCTAATCAGTTGTTTGGATTAGGAAAAATTAACAATAAAATTGTTTTTTTAACAGGGAAAGGTCTTGTAAACTATTCTGCTAAATCAGATGATTTTGTCTCTAATAATTTTTTTATAAAAAACATAGGAAACAATCGAGTCAGATCATTTAAAGTTGATGTAAATAAGAATATTTGGTACTGTACACTTAATTTAGGGGTATTAAGAGTCGCAGAAGATGGTAGATATACTAATATAACGCTTCCTTTTAAACAACTTGAAGGGCAATTTATAAATGGGTTTGAATTTGTTTACCCTTATAATGAGCATAATGTTTTTTTAGCTACGGAAAATGGTTTTGTAAATTATAAACCAGGATATAATAAAAATTACGATATATCTTTCAATACATATTTGAGAAGCGTTTATTTTTTTAAAACAGATAGTACCAAATATTTCACCGAAAATCCTATCCCTTTTAATATAAAACATTCATTTAATCATATAGAATTTACATTTTCTTCAAATGATTTTATTAATTCAAAGAGAATGATGTATTCAACTTTCTTGGAAGGATTTGATGAGAATTGGTCTGGTTGGTATCATAAAAACACAAAGGAATATACAAATTTAGATGAAGGAGAATATGTTTTTAAAGTAAGAGCAAAAAATATTTACGGTAAAATTTCAAAAACAGAAAGTATATCATTTGTTATTTCTCCTCCCTTTTATCGATCGTTAGCTGCATATATTATATATTTTATTTTATTATTTCTGTTTACTATACTGGTTTTTCTTATTATAAGAAGAAGAATTAATATTTTGAAAATAAAGCAGCAAGCAAAACAACAAGAGTTATACATTAAAAGAGTGAATGAATTAAAAAGAGAAGCACTTGAGAATGAAAAGGAAATGATTCGCTTAAGAAACGATCAGTTGAGACAAGGAATAAAACAAAAAAATAAAGAATTAGCAAACTCTACTCTTGAAACAATTCATAAAAATAAAATACTCATTAAATTAAGAGATGAATTAAAAATTTTATTAAACTCTTTGATTGTAGAAAAAAATCAATACCAATTAAAAAAAGTAATACAGAGAATTAATAAGGAAATTAATAGTGATAAACAATGGAAAGTTTTTGAAACACATTTTGAAAATGTGCATGAAGAATTTCTTGAAAGAATAAAAAAAACATACCCAAGCTTAACACCTCGTGAATTAAAATTATGCGCATACTTACGAATGAATATTTCAAGTAAAGAAATAGCTGTATTGATGAATATTTCTTTAAGAGGAGTTGAAATAAGCAGATACCGCCTTAGAAAAAAATTAAATCTGGAAAGGAAGATTAATTTAACAGATTTTATTTTATCTTTTTAACTAATAAATATTTTTGTTGTGAATTGAGTTTTTTTTGATGTATTGCTAAAACACACAATTTTTTTTTCTTAAAGTCCTGTAAAATAAGAATTTATTTTAAAACGCGATGAGTTTTTGATGTATTAAAAAATTCTATTGATGTATTTTTGATGAAATGAATATTTTGGGAAACTATTAATCATGTAGTAAATTTCGTTATCAATTTCAAAAAATTATAATCGTTAATCTCAAAAATAATTTACTGAGATTAATAAAATAGTTTTTATTATTAATCAAATCATTAATAATTCAATAACATTAATTAATTTAAATTTATTATTATGAAAAAAACAAATTTTAAATGGATTAGCAGCCTTTTATTAATGGCTGTAGCAATTTTTGCTATTACATTGAATTCATGTAAAAAGGATGACGAACCAGAACCGGATCCTATTGCAAGTTTTCAATATGAAGTAAGTGAAACTAACTATTTAGAAGTAACTTTTACTAATTACTCTACAAACGCAACTTCTTACTCTTGGGATTTTGGCGATCAAACAGGAACATCAACAGAAAAAGATCCTGTTTACACTTATACTGCAGCAGGAAATTACACAGTAGTTTTAACAGCTACAAATGCTGATGGAAAAACAGCAAATTATTCAAAAGCAATTGAAATAACCGATCCAAACGCAGCTCTTGCACTATTAGCAGGTCAAGTTTCAAAAACATGGAAATTATATAGAGAACCTGGCGTAGCTGTTGGTGGTTGTGGCGCAGATGCTGAAAATCATCGTGGTTGGTGGGGATTACAAAATGATGGTAGCAGACCTTGCGTTTTTTATCATGAGTTTACTTTTGCAAGAGACGGTTCTTTTACTTTCGATGATAAAGGTAAATTCTGGGGTGAAGCTGCTATTTTTGACGGTACTGATTTAAAAGAAACTTGTTTTGAAGCTGTCGCTGCAAATATGGTAAATAAAGATGGTGTTGATGTTAGTGCATGGTTGAGCGGAACTCATCAATTTGAATATGATCCTAACACAGGAGATGTTACTCTTACAGGTAATGGTGCATGGATGGGTCTTCCTCAATTGGGAACATCAGCAGAATCTATTGTGCCTGAAGCAAGTAAAACATTCAAGATAAGTATTGAAGAAAAAGAAGGTTTTGATTTATTAACAATTGTATATTCTTATGATGGCATATATTGGGATTTTGATTATGCATGCTATGATAATCCAGATGATGAGCCCGATGTTGTTGAAGAAGAACCTCCTTACGGCGAAGATTTACCTGATTTAACTCCTACTGAAATGTGGAATACTTTTGAAACAGCAACAAGCTTTGTTCTTCTCGATACAGCTGCTGTATATCCTGGTACTGGTACTGCTGCAAATGGTGGTATGGTATTTACTATGGGTGTAGATGATCCTGCTGGTGTTGGTGTAAATGTTGGACAATACGACAGAGCCGGAACATATCAGGAACTTCAGTTTATGATGCAAAATGATATTCAATTTGATAATTTCACTAAAGTTTCTCTTGATGTTTATATGCCAAGCACAAACGATTATTCAGGAACCTTAACTAAAGGTATTTCAATTATTATTGGTGAAGCTAGTCAAACTAATGGATGGTGGAATGGTCATACTCAATATGATACCACTGCTGTTTCATTAGATGAATGGCATACTTATACATTTAATCTTGATGAACCAACCAGTGCTGGATTATATGATCCACATACTAGAACAGACCTTGACTTTTTTGCTATATCACTTGGTGGTGGTGGTCATGATGCTACAGGTACTTTCTACATTCGCAATTTCAAATTTGAATAGTAATTTAAATTAATTTAACTCTGGTCAAAATTTTCTGACCAGAGTTTTTTATAATATAGTATGCACATATATAATATTACATATAAAATTATTTACTCCATTCTGTTAATTTTTTTACTAACTTTTTGCAAAAAAGCATCGGAGATTGAAAATACAGATGACCCAACAGATCTTACAATAGAAATACTTTCTTTTGATTTAGAAACAGGAGAACTTCAAATTCAGGCTACAGCAAAAAATGCAGTTGAATATCGTTTTTTTATAAGCAATTCTGAAACCCCTGAAGAAGTTAATGAGACAGGTTTTTTTATTTACACTTTCGAACATGAAGGAACATATAATTGTGAAATTAGGGCATATGGATTATCCGGAAAATATATAAAAGCTTTTAAGCAAATTGAATTTTCTCATGGGGTACAAACCGATACTATTCCTCTGGACAGAGGTTATTTCACTCCAAGTGAATATGAGGGATATAATCTTTTATGGCATGATGAATTTAAAGGAACATCAATAAGTTCAGACTGGTCGTTTAATATTGGAACAGGAAGTTCGGGATGGGGAAACAATGAACTTGAATATTATCGTTCCCAAAATGCTTGGGTTGCCGATGATGTGCTTACTATTGAAGCAAGAGAAGAGAGCTATGGAGGTAGCGATTATACATCTGCCAGACTTAAAACTGAAGGAAAATTTTTTTTTAAATATGGTAGAGTTGATATAAGAGCATTATTACCTAAAGGTCAGGGAATATGGCCTGCTCTATGGATGTTGGGAGAAAATATTAACAGCCTTGGCTGGCCTAAGTGTGGTGAAATTGACATTATGGAAATGATTGGAGGTAGTGGTCGTGAGAATCAAGTCTATGGAACAATTCATTATGATAATAACGGACATGTTTTTATAGGAGACAGTAAGACTCTTTCTTCGGGAACATTTGCTGAAGCGTATCATGTTTTTTCAATTATTTGGACAGAAACATCAATAAAATGGTATGAAGACGACAATCTCTATTATGAAACTGATATTACAGATTCTACAATGAGCGAATTTCATCAAAATTTTTGGTTTATTTTTAATGTCGCTGTAGGAGGTAATTGGCCGGGAAATCCAAATTCCAGTACAATTTTCCCTCAGCAGATGAAGGTAGATTATATTAGAGTTTTTCAAAAAGAATAAAAAATCTATTTTCACTAAACATTTTTAATAACATATTGTGTTTTAGTATTATACCTTAAATTAAATATTAATTTAAATATATAATAATATGAATAAATTATTCTATAAATATATTATTGCCATCATTCTGTTGGCTTGCACAAACAGTTTGCTTGCCCAGAAACATTCTGTAACAGGAACTGTGAAAGATGGTGCAGGAATAACTGTGCCTGGTGCTACTGTTCTCGAAAAGGGAACTGTAAATGGGACAATTACAGATTTGGATGGTAATTATAATATAAGTATCTCAAGTAGTAAAGACACTCTTGTTTTTTCTTTTGTGGGATATGAAACTGTTGAAATGCCTGTTAACGGGCGCTCAGTAATCGATGTTGTTTTAAAGGAATCTACTCAAGAGTTAGAAGAATTGGTCGTTGTCGGTTATGGAGTTCAAAAAAAGAAAGTTGTTACCGGTGCAATAGCTTCAATAAGCTCAGAAGATATTAATGTTTCACCAAATTTAAGAACTGAGCAAGCCTTACAAGGTCGAACTGCTGGTGTTCAGGTTACAAGTCTTTCGGGACAACCGGGTGAAGCACCTACTGTACGTATTCGTGGAGCAGGAACTACCGGTAATGCCGACCCATTGTATATTGTTGATGGTATGGCTGTTGGTGGTATTGAATATCTTAACCCCGGAGATATTGAGTCTATTGATGTGCTTAAGGATGCTGCATCTGCTGCAATATATGGTGCCAGAGCTGCTAACGGAGTTGTGTTAATTACTACTAAAGGTGGTAAAGAAGGAAAAATGAACTTAACATACTCAACTTATTACGGTTTTCAGAATGTGTCTAAAAAATTAGATATGCTTGATGCAGACCAATACGTAATGATGATGAATGAAGGAGCGAGTAATGCAGGTCTTTCAGAACCATTTGATGTTAATGAAATTCAACCTTATAATACAAATTGGCAAGATTTATTGTTTCAAAAAAATGCGCCAATTCTTAATCATGAGATTTCCGTTTCAGGCGGAAATAAGAAAACAACTTTTTCTACATCTCTTTCATATTTTTCACAACAAGGTATTATTGGAGGAGACAAATCACAATTTGATCGTATTACAGCAAGATTAAACCTCAAACATAAAGTGAATGATTGCTTATCTTTTGGTAGCAATCTTTCATATTCTAGTATTAACAGAAAAGGTATTGCTTCTAACTCATCATTTAATGGAGCATTTAGTAGTGCATTGAATCTCGATCCACTTACTCCCGAATTTGAAGAAAATCCTGATGTGCTTAATACACCTCCTTATTCAAACGAACCTGTTGTTAAAAATGCAGATGGAAAAGTTTACGGTATTTCTAAATATGTAGGTGCTGAAATTGTTAACCCATTGGCACTATTAGAGATACAAACAGAAAAAACCAGAACCGATAAAATTGTGGGAAATGTTTTTGGAGAAGCAGAGATAATTAAAGGTCTAAAATTTAAAACAAGTCTTGGTATTGATTTGGCATATGTACTTAACGATTCTTATAAACCTTTATACTATCTTAATGGAGCTCAAAACAATACAGAAAAAACATCTGTAAACAAAGGAATTGATCGTTATTATAACTGGCAATGGGAGAATATACTTTCATACACAAAAAAAATATCTGATCATCAATTATCTTTCTTAGTAGGAACTACAGCTAAAGAATATAAGTATGAAAATTTAACAGGCTTCAATTCAAAAGTATCAACAGCAGACCCTGATAATGTTTATTTGAATATGGCTACTGATACAATGTGGGTATCAACAGGTGGTGCTGTACATTCTGCATTATTTTCAACTTTTGGTCGTGTAACTTATGATTATAAAAGCAAATATGCTTTTACAGGAATTATTCGTCGTGACGGATCGTCAAAATTTGGACCTAATAACAGATATGGTATTTTCCCTTCACTTGGTTTTTCATGGTTAATATCTGATGAGACTTTCATGCCTAATTTAGGAGAAGTTAGTTTCTTGAAATTAAGAACATCTTGGGGGGTAAACGGAAATCAGGAAATTGGTGACTACCAGTTTGTTTCTGTTATTGATAGAAGTAGAGGGTATATTTTTGGTGCCGGTCGTAGCATAGGTGCTTCACCTCAATTTATCAGTAATAATGATATTCGATGGGAAGAGTCAGAACAAATTGATTTAGCTATAGATCTTGGGGCATATAACGACCGCTTAACAGCAACTTTTGATTATTATGTTAAAACAACAAACGGTTTACTTGAAAGAATTCCAATTCCTGCTCATGTTGGAAATGATCCTCCATATGCTAACGTTGGTAGTGTACAAAATCGTGGAGTTGAGTTGTCAATAAACTGGCGTAATGTTGTAAATGACTGGAGATATTCTGTTGGTGTAAATGGATCGTACAATAAAAATGAGATGACACATATTGGTAACGAGGATAAAGTATTACCCGGAGCAACATGGGCAGTAGCCGGTGCTGTTACAAGAGCCGAAGAAGGTTTACCTATCGGTTATTTCTGGGGATATAAGACAGATGGTATTTTTCAAAATGTTGCAGAAATCTATCAGCACATTGGTACTGATGGATCTCTATTACAACCTTATGCTCAACCAGGTGATGTCCGTTTTGTAGATGTTAATAAAGACAATAAGTTAAACGACGATGACCGCACAATGATTGGGAATCCAACACCTGATTGGACGCTTGGTATTAATGGATCTGTAAATTATAAACAATTCGATTTTTCATTATTGATAACCGGAGCTTTTGGTCATGAAATTTTTAATGGCAGTCAACGACAAGACTTGCGTTATACTAACAGAACAACAAAAATATTAGATCGTTGGACAGGCGAAGGTACTTCTAACGAAATACCTCGTTATACATGGATTGATGCTAATAATAATTATCGAATATCAGATCTTTACATTGAGAGTGGATCATTCCTTCGTTTAAAAAATATTCAGTTTGGTTATACTTTATCTGAAAATATTCTCAAAAAGATTAATGTTTCTATGTGTAGATTTTATGTATCTGTAGAGAATTTGTTAACTCTTACAAAATACTCAGGAGCTGATCCGGAAATTGGTGCGATGAGCTCATTTGATATTGGTATAGACAGAGGAATATATCCTCAAGCTCGAACATTTCGTCTTGGAGCAACAATTTCATTTTAACATAAAAATTTTACAATTATGAAAAAATATATAAAATATTTATATGCCTCATTGGTCATTATTTTTCTACTTTCTTCATGCTCAGACGATTTTTTAGATCGTCAACCTTTAGACAAGGAAGTAAGTACAAATTTTTATAAAACTGAAGAAGATGCTAAACAAGCTTTAATTGCAGTTTATGATGTTTTGGGCTATCAATCTTCACCCGGAGTTTCTTGGGCACCATTCCAAATAATGTCAGATATTCTTTCTGATGATGAATTTGCAGGTGGTAGTGATGCCAATGATGGAAAGGATGAAGATGAATTCAATAAGTTTGACATTCCTACAACAAGTCTTATTGTTCATTCAATATGGATAAAAAATTATATTGGCGTTTATAGAGCAAATCTTTTGTTAGAAAAGATTGACGAAATTGATGCCCCTGATGATTTTAAGTCAAGAGTTATTGCTGAATGTAAATTTTTAAGAGCGTATTTTTATTTTGAACAAGTACGTTTTTTTGAAAATATTCCTTTATTAACAGAAACTATTAAAGGTCCTTCGGAATATAATCAAGAGCAAAATACTCCTGAGGAAGTTTATAACCAAATTGCTAAAGATTTAGATGAAGCAATTAAAGATTTACCGGAATCTATTCCTGCTGCTGAATACGGAAGAATTACCAAATGGGCTGCAGAAGCTATGCTTGCCAGAGTTTATTTGTTTTATAATGGAGTTTATAACGCAGAGCTTCAAGCTGGTGATAAAGTTATTGATAGGGCTGTGGTATTAGCTTATCTTGAAGATTTAATTACTAACAGTGGTCATGATTTGTTTGATGATTATAACAAAAATTTTAGAAGCGCTTATGAATTCGGAATAGAATCAGTTTTTGAAATTTCACATGGAGATACTCCTCCTTGGTGGGACTGGCAATATGTAAGAGGAGGCGAAGGTAATTTAGCTGCTCAAATGCAAGGACCAAGAGTAACCGGCTCAGATAAATGGGACAGAGGTTGGAGTTTTGGTACAGTTAGTCAAAAACTTGTAGACTTCATGGGAACAGACCCACGTTTGCATTATACTGTACTTTTTCAAGATTCTATTGATGGTAACTTGGTAAAAGGATATCAGCATACAGGTTATTTTTCAAATAAATATAGCTCTGATGCTGAGCACTGGGGATCAGGCGGTCAGTTTGAACTAAACAGAACCTGTAACTATAGAGTAATTAGGTTTTCTGATGTATTGTTAATGGCTGCTGAATTAGGTAGTGCAAATGCACAAACTTATCTTGATAGAGTTAGAGCCAGAGTTGGTTTACCAAGTGTGCCTGCTTCTCTCGATAATATTTACAAAGAAAGAAGACTTGAATTGTCTCTCGAAGGAATTCGTTATTTCGATGTAATTAGAAGAGGTATGGCTTATGCCAATCAGGAACTGACATCAACAGGCATAAGAGGACCTAACTATGAAGGTGATCAACAAATTTTTGACGTTACTTTCAATAGTGCTACAAAAGGATTTTTACCTATCCCTCAATCTGAAATTGACCTTTCCGGTGGATTGTTCAAACAAAATGAAGGATATAATTAATCATGTAAATGAATGAAATATTATGGGGGGGGGTGAGTATAATTGTTGAATAAACTAGCTTATAAATCCCCATTTTTTTCAAAAAAATTTATTTCATGTTTATGAAAGTATCTCAAAGGCTTTATCTCATTACAGATAAAGCCAAAAAATAATATATAATTTTTAACAAATTATCTGATTGTTTTTTACAAAAGTAGAATAACTAATTAGAGAAGATACAAATTGTCTCAGTATTAGAATTTTGACTAATATTAGGAGATTAACCCGCTTTATTCATGCAAAAACGAAGTGAATTGCATGAATTAGCGATGGATAGTGGAAAGTAAAGCGGTAAACCCCGCATTAGAAGTACCCAAATTTGGGGTTTAAAAAACACCAAAT
>QMPG01000071.1 GCA_003648455.1 Bacteroidota bacterium | reverse complement strand
GCATTAGAAGTACCCAAATTTGGGGTTTAAAAAACACCAAATTTGTTGGTAATTCTTAAGCGTAGAAAAATTATGAATCTTTCGGGTTAAATTAATAAAAACTTAACACTAACTTATTGAATAATAAAAAAAAGTTACTTAACATTGCATAGAATTATAATTAAATAAATATTATGGAAACAGTAGCTTTAGTTGCCCACAACAAAAAGAAAAATATTCTTTTAGAATGGGCTAAAGAAAACGAGAAAGTTTTAAAACACTACAAACTTATTGGCACATCGCATACAGCCGAATTACTAAACAATGTATTAGAGTTAAATGTAGATGGATTTGGACATGGTCCGAGTGGAGGCGACATTTTATTAGCTGCAAAAATGTTGGAAGGTGAAATTGATAAATTAATATTTTTTATTGATGCGCAAACTCCTCATGGACACGAGCACGATATTCAAACATTAATTAGAACTGCAGTTATAAATAATATTCCTATTGCACTAAACAGATCAAGTGCTAATCTTATTATTTCTGACAAAAAATAATATCCTAAAAAAAAGGCAAGTAATATTTATTACTCGCCTTTAAATATATTTATGAAATATTAGTCTAAGCTGTGAACAATTAATCCACTTCTTAACTTAGGTTCAAACCAAGTTGTTTTTGGAGGCATAATATTACCTGTGTCAGCAATAGTAATTAATTGATCCATTGAAACAGGATAAAGAGCAAAAGCAACTTTCATTTCGCCATTGTCAACTCTTCTTTTAAGTTCACCTAAACCGCGAATACCACCAACAAAATCAATTCTCTTGTCAGTTCTTAAATCTTTAATATTTAATAATTCGCTCAATACGTGATTGTAAAGAATTGTAACATCTAATACACCAATAGGATCGTTATCATCATAAGTGCCTGGTTTAGCTTTCAATGCATACCATTTACCTCCAAGGTACATACTAAATGTATGAAGTTCTTCCGGTTTAAAAATTTCTGTACCTTTTTCTGTAACTTCAAAAGCGTCCTCTAATTTTGCAATAAACTCTTCTTCTGAAAGTCCATTCAAATCTTTAACAACTCTGTTGTAGTCAATAATTGATAATTGATTTGCAGGAAAATGAACAGCTAAGAAATAATTGTATTCTTCTTTGCCTGTATGATTAGGATTGTTTTTCTTACGTTCGTTTCCAACCAAAGCAGCGGCAGCTGTTCTGTGATGACCATCGGCAACATAAGCAGCAGGAACTTTTGAATATAATTCAACAATACGATTTATTTTTTCTCTATCGTAAATAACCCAGAAGTGGTGACCGAAACCGTCTTCAGAAACAAAATCATATTCTGGTTCTGATTTTACTACTTCTGCAACAATTTCATCTATCTCTTTAACTGCAGGATAAGTGAAAAATACAGGTTCGTAATTCATTCCGCTTACACGAACATGATTCATTCTGTCTTCTTCTTTATCTTTACGGGTTAATTCGTGTTTTTTAATCACATTATTCATGTAATCTTCAACAGCAGCACAACCAACAATACCATATTGAGTTTTACCATTCATTGTTTGTGCATAGATATATAAATATTCTTCATTGTCTTGTTGAAGAACTTTATCATCCATAAATTTAAAGAAATTCTCTTTCCCTTTTTGATAAACAGCATCAGAATATTCATTAATATCATCAGGTAAATCAATTTCCGGTTTTACTACATGCAAATATGAATATTTTGATTTTGCTTCCTCTCTTGCTTCTTGTTTATTTAAAACATCATAAGGGCGTGAAGCAACTTCTTTTACTTTATCCTTTGCCGGACGAATTCCTTTAAATGGTTTTATTATTGCCATAATTATATTAATTGTTAATTATTAATTGTTAATTCGCTTACTATTTATTTACTTGAAAAGTTTTATCTCCTTTTTCAATATAATTTATTATCTGATTAATAGCTGCTACTCCTGCATTAATATTTGCCTCGGCGGTTTGTGCACCCATTTTTTTAGGTGTAAAGAAATATCTTCCTTCATATTTTTCAGAAATAACATCTTTACAATCAGGAGCAATATCAGACAAGTAATTAAAATCATCGCGTTGTTCAAAAATCTTTAATAAAGATTCTTCGCAAACAACTTCTTTTCTTGCAGTATTTACCAAAGTTGCACCTTTAGGCATTTTTGATAATAAATCGAAATTGATTGAATTAATTGTTTTTTCTGTTGCAGGAATGTGTAATGAAATATATTGACAAGTTGAATACAACTCTTCTACAGAAGATAAAGCAACAACTCCATCTTTTTCAATTGCTTCTTTTGAGATAAATGGATCAAAAGCATAAACTTTCATACCAAATCCTTTAGCCAAATTACCAACAATTCTTCCTACATTACCATAAGCATGAATACCAATTGATTTTCCTTTAAGCTCTTTACCTGCTTTGCCATTAAAACCATTACGAGCATTAAAAATCATCATCCCAATTGCCAGCTCGGCAACTGCGTTTGAATTTTGTCCTGGTGTGTTCATTGCCACAACACCTTTTTTTGTAGCAGCTTCCAAATCGAGGTTATCATAACCTGCTCCTGCACGAACTACAACTTTTAATTTTTTCCCCGATTCAATAACTTCTCTTGTTACTTTGTCGCTTCTTACAATGAGTGCATCAACATCAATTACTGCATTAACAAAATCAGATTGGTCTGCATACTTTTCAAGTAATTGAACTTCATATCCGGCTTTGTCAGCAATTTCTTTTATTTGCTCCACAGCTGCGGGTGCAAATGGTTTTACTGTTGCTACTAAAACTTTTGCCATAATAAAAAATTTTAAATTAATTAATTAATTAATAAAAGCAGTCACTACAGCCAAATCGAAGTAATATCAAATTACTTTAGTCGTTCCTCATGCTTGTTGACTAAACAAAAAATGAATCCACTCCGAAAAGTCGCTAAGCGGTTAACTTTACAAAAAGATTGAAAGCTATATAACTGTACGTCAGTTTGTTATAAATCCGCTAAGTGGCTATCAATTGATAACTTTAGTTTTTGGAGTAGTCTCAAAAATTAAGCGTTTAAACTTTCAAATTCTTTCATTGTATCGACTAATGCTTGTACATCCTCTAATGTAACAGCATTATAACATGATGCTCTAAAACCACCAACTGAACGGTGTCCTTTAATTCCAACAATATTTTTCTCAGCAGCAAAACTAATAAATTCAGCTTCTTTTTCTTTATACTCATCATTCATTACAAAACAAATATTCATTCTTGAACGGTCTTCTTTTGCAACTGTGCCTTTAAACATTTTGCTGTTATCAATTGTTCCGTAAAGCAAATCAGCTTTTTGCTGAGCTCTTTTGTCCATTTCTTCAACACCTCCAAGTGATTTTACCCATTTTAATGTTTCTCTTACAGCAAAAATATTGATACAAGGAGGTGTGTTAAACATTGAACCTTTGTCAACTTGTGTTTGGTATTTTAACATTGTTGGTATAGGTCTGTCAACCACTTTGTTAAGTAATTCATCTTTAATAATAACAAAAGTAACACCAGCTGGGCCTAAGTTCTTTTGACATCCGCCATAAATCATATCATATTTAGCAACATCAACCGGTCTGCTCATAATATCTGATGACATATCAGCAAACAATGGTACAGGTGAAGAATAATCTTCTAAAATTTCTGTTCCTTTAATAGTATTATTTGTAGTAATGTGGAAATAGTCTGCATCAGCAGGAACTGTATAACCTTTAGGAATATACATAAAGCTATCATCTTCTGACGAAGCAATAACATCTACTTTCTCTTTTCCCCATAGTTGAGCTTCTTTAATGGCTTTTGCTGACCATGTACCTGTGTTAAGATAAACTCCTTTTTTATTTAAAAAGTTATAAGGTATCATAGCAAACTGTGTGCTTGCTCCACCACCAAGAAATAAAACAGAATATCCCTCAGGAATATTAAGTAACTCTTTGAATAAATCAACAGCTTCGTCAATTACCGCTTGGAAATCTTTACTTCGGTGAGATACTTCCATTATTGATTGACCAATTCCGTTTAAATCTAAAACTGCTTTTGAAGTATTCTCCAAAGTAGAATCGGATAATTTACAAGGACCTGCATTAAAAATATGTTTTCTCATAACTATTTATATTTTAATAACTTATAAAATATTACTTTTCTTTTAAAATTTTTATAAAGTTATGAATTTTTTTACGAAATATTAAATGATTTTCATCATGTTTTGCAACAATGATATTTTTAGCCTATAAACGATTATTATGATTATTACAAACCTTGAGTGCACTCCTAAAAGTGTTTTTAGACAAAAAAATAGAATTTACATGATTTTTTCAAAATGTAAAACATTAATTATCAACAATATAATTTTAATAGATTTATATGAATTTTTGAAAACAGGATTTTTGGAGTGGACTCATACCTTAATTAGCAACGGCATTTATGCAATTGAATACGATAAAAAAAATAAACGGGCTTTAGCCCAAAATAAAACAATAGTCTGTCATTTATAAAAAAATATAACAAATTTATTAAACGATAAGGATTTGATATTATTATGCATTATTATTTGGCTAAAAGCCAAATAAATGTGTTCAATTTATACACCGCTGGTGCAAGCGTCTCTCTTGTACCTTCTTGTACCTTAATTTTAAATTTTCTTTTTGATAAAAGCACAAGCGAGACGCTTGCGCTATTGGTGAAAACTTTACGAACTTTCAACTTTTAACTCTCTCCCCTACTCCCATTCTATTGTTGCCGGTGGTTTTGAGCTAATATCAAAAACTACTCTGTTAACTCCTTTAACATTATTAATAATTTTGTTAGATATATTACTTAAAAATTCATAAGGGAGATGTGACCAATCTGCAGTCATACCATCGGTTGATGATACTGAACGCAAAGCTACAACATTTTCGTAAGTTCGCTCATCGCCCATCACTCCTACTGACTGAACAGGCAAAAGAATTGCACCAGCTTGCCATACAGTATCATAAAAATTATTTTCTTTCAAGCCTGTGATAAAAACATCATCGACTTCTTGAAGGATTGAAATTTTTTGTTTTGTTATTTCTCCAATAATCCTTATTGATAAGCCCGGTCCGGGGAAAGGATGTCGATTAAGAAATTCATCTGCAATGCCCAATGACTTACCAACTCTTCTTACTTCGTCTTTAAATAACAACTTAAGAGGTTCTACAATTTGAAGTTTCATTGCATCGGGTAAACCACCAACGTTATGATGTGATTTTATGGTGGCAGATGGTCCTTTCACAGAAATTGACTCAATTACATCAGGATAAATTGTTCCTTGTGCAAGCCATTTAACATTTTGAATTCTATGTGCCTCTTTATCAAAAACTTCTATAAAATCCCGCCCAATAATTTTTCTTTTAGTTTCTGGATCTGACACTCCTTCTAAATCAGACAAAAATTTATCTTTTGCATCTACTCCAATAACATTAAGACCCATTGTTTTGTATGATGTTAAAACCTGGGAAAATTCATTTTTTCGCAATAATCCGTTATCAACAAAAATACATATAAGATTTTTTCCTACTGCTTTGTGCAATAATGTTGCAGCAACTGTTGAATCGACACCGCCCGATAGACCAAGAACAACTTTGTCGTCACCAATTTTTTTCTTCAATTCATTAACCGTAGCTGAAACAAATGAATCAGGAGTCCAATCTTGTTTTAAAGAACAGATATCTACCACAAAATTTTTAATTATTGTTTTCCCTTCTAATGTATGATAAACTTCCGGATGAAATTGAATTCCATAAGTTTCTTCATCCTCAATTTTAAAAGCTCCAAACTCAACGTCATCAGTGCCTGCAATAACTTTGTAATTATCAGGTAATTTTGTTATTGTGTCGGCATGAGACATCCATACCTGAGTATTTAATGAAATATTTGCAAATAATTCGTTTTTATTATCAATAAATTTCAAATTAGCTCTGCCATATTCTCTTTTGTCTGAGGGCGACACTTTTCCTCCAAAAAAATGTGCAAGATACTGTGCTCCATAACAAACACCCAACAGAGGTTTTTTCCCTTTTATTTTTGACAAATCCGGAATTAATGCATTTTCATCGCGAACTGAGAACGGACTTCCCGACAAAATAACACCCTTAATGCTATCGTCAATTTCAGGAATTTTATTGTATGGGAATATCTCACAATAAACATTAAGTTCACGAACACGACGAGCAATCAACTGAGTATATTGAGAGCCGAAATCTAGAATTAAAATTTTATCTTGCATCTGTATATTATATTAAATTATTCTGCAAATATATAAAAAAAAAGTCCTCATTATGATGAGGACTTTTATGTTATAAATTAGATTATTTAAATTTTTTCAATATATTCTTCACAGCATCTTTGTGAATAGTAAAGCCCATCATTTTTAATTTTACATAATCTTCATGAAAAAAATAATATCCAAATTCTGGAGCTTTTTCATCATTATTTCTTGATCCGGAACTTGAATCTTTAATTAAATACCAATCTTTGCCATCTTTTTGCATATATCCAATAAGGTGCATTCCATGATCGTCAGTAGTGGTTTTGTTTGAAAAACGGAACTGCCGAGCATCGTCATTAATATATTCAGAAGGAATATCAAAAGAAGGAATTATTGCACAATTAGTACTTCTTACAAAACCAGCTTCAGAAACATCGCCACCAATACTCATTGTATAACCATCACGAACAGCTTTTTTGATTGCTTTCATATAATCATCTAAAGGAATATTATAATATTCTTTACTATGCCACCAGTTATCTTCAACCTTATATTCAACTTGTTTCCAAAATGGTTCTTGTTCATAAGATAGTATTTCTACATAATCATCAGGATTTATTTTCAGATAATCTTTCAAATAAGTTTTCGGAGTATATGTTTTACCCTCAACTTTAAACTCTGTTGGAGGAACTCCAATATAGTGATTCATAATATCTTTAATTGTTGAAAGCACTAATTCTTCATTCCATGCATTAGTTTTCTTAACTGACTTTAAATATTTATTCATTTCTTTATACATATCAGCATGAGAGTGGAATTTACGTCCTAATAATAAACCGGTATATTCACTTTGTGGAACTGCACCATATTTTTTAAACATTCGAGCTACTGCATTTCCTTCAGAACCTTGAGAAAACACAGAGTTACCTCTTTCTGTAACAAATCTTCTTGCTTTTTCAACATACTCCCAGTAAACTGTATAAATTTCAGAGATTTTCACTTTCTTTTTTGATAAACGATAAACTTCAGATTCATAAAACGATGTTGTAGAAAAACACCAGCAAGTACCTGCATTACCTTGTGATATTGAAGGATTAGCCCATTGCTTCTTGTACAAATCAATTTTATTTGGCAAATCTAATCCTGATTGATCCATTTGAAAATGTTTGTATTTCTCTTTTGAGGTCATTTTCTTTTTCACTGCTCTTACGTCCTTAAGAATAGAATTTTGGTAATAACCGGGTTCGTATTCTGTAAACTTACTTTTGTCTTTTTTTTGTTGAGCAAAAACAAAACTACTAACAAAAAGTAGGGCTAAACTTATACTTATTATACGTTTCATAACTTAAGATTAAATTAATTTTTAAACAATTAGACACTAAAAATACAATTTTTTATTTATTATTTCAAATGAGATTAGTTTATAAAGTTTGTACTATTTATTTTTAGTATTTTTTTCTACTTTCTACTAACAACCATGCCGTCTTCTGCAGCAATAGAATTTGGAAAAATACTTTTTGTTTCATTTAAAACCGGTTCAATATCTTTATAACGTGCTGAAAAATGACCAATAATCAACTCTTTGACTTCAGCCTTTGTTGCAATATTAGCTGCATCTATAGTTGTTGAATGAAGAGTCTCATTTGCTCTCTCTTTCATATCTCTCATAAATGTTGTTTCATGGTAAAGCAAATCGACTTTTCGAATTACAGGAATTAAATCTTCACAATAAGCTGTATCTGAACAGTATGCATATGAAAGAGGTTTTGTTGGCGACAATGTTAAATCTTCATTTTTATGAACCTCTCCATTATTAGCAATAAAATCATCACCTTGTTTTATTTTAAGAATATCTTTAATTGAGATGTTTAATTGTTGTACTTTTTCTTTAATAATATTTCTTGGTTTTTGTTTTTCTTGAAAAAGAAAACCACATGTTGGTATTTTATGTTTTAAAGGGAAAGATGTAATAGTTAACTTATCATCTTCATAAACAAGCTCGGGTTTACTAAAATTTAAAGGATGATATATTATTTTAAAGTTTAAATTGTTTTCAAAATAATTTAGTTGGCAGTTAATTATATTTTCCAAATCAGTTGGGCAATATATATGCAAATCAACTTCTCTGTTAATGAGATTAAATGTTGAGATTAAGCCTAATAATCCAAAAAAATGATCTCCGTGAAGATGACTAATAAAAATGTTATTAATTTTTCCGAAAGGGATTTTAAATTTACGCATTTGAATTTGAGTACCCTCTCCGCAATCTATCAAAAAAAACCGCTCAAGCATATTCATAACTTGAGCGGTAGAAAATCTTTTAGAAGTAGGAATAGCAGAGCTACTTCCTAATATTGTTAATGTAAATGACATTATTAGATACTAAATATCAATCTTCTTGTTCTTTTTTAATTATATCTTCTCCTTTTTTAATATCACTAGATATATTAAGAACTGTATCTAACTGTGAAATAGTAATTAGTCTTTCAACTGCAGTTTGTAAACCAGAAAGAACAAAAACACCATTAGCATTTTTACATAAACGGTTTGCAACTAAAATAGCACTTAAGCCTGACGAATCACAATATCTGCAATTAGTTAAATCAAGAATAATGTTTTTTTCTCCATTTCCTGCAATCAAAACTAATTCTGATTTTAGTGATGGTGCAACATGAGTGTCTAGTTTATCAACTAATACCTCTATTAAAGTATAATAACCTTTTTTTTCTATTTTAAATTCCATTTTATTTTTTTATTAAGAAATTTAACCTTTCTGATTTTTCTTTAGTCAAATATACTATTTCTTTTCATTATCTACATCATTTTTTTCTTCTTTTTTTGAAATATTTTTTTCTTTTTCTTCAACTTCTTCTTCGACTTTATCTTCTACTTTCTTTTTAGCCTTTGGTTTAGCAGTTTTCTTTGCTGCTTTATCCTCAGATTCTAATTCATCCTTTAGGGCTACAAGCTCAGCTATATCACCGAAAGTTGTTTTTTCAATCTTTTCGTTTAAATTTTTTGTTGCTTTAGAAACGCTTTTTCTTTTAGCTACTTTTTCAGCTTTTACATCATCTTCAAATATTTTTGTATGAGAAACAACGATTTTCTTAGCTGATTTATAAAATTCAACAACTTTAAAGTCTAATTCTTCGTCAATTTTTGCAAGAGTTTTATCTTCTTTAATTAAATTTTTCTTGCTTACAAAACCTTCAATACCGTATGGTAAGGCAACAACAGCACCATTTTCTTTTACAGAAATGATTGTACCTTTGTGAATTGAACCAATTGTGAATATTGTTTCAAAAACATCCCATGGATTTTCTTCCAATTGTTTATGACCTAAACTTAATCTTCTGTTTTCTTTATCAATATCAAGAACGACTACTTCAATATCGTTTCCAATTTTTGTATATTCAGCAGGGTGTTTAATTTTCTTAGTCCAAGATAAATCTGAAATATGAATTAAACCATCAACTCCTTCTTCAATCTCAACAAAAATACCAAAGTTAGTGAAGTTACGAACTTTTGCAGTATGTTTTGAATTAATTGAATATTTTTCGTCAATATTTTCCCATGGGTCTTGTTTAAGTTGTTTCATGCCTAAAGACATTTTTCTCTCTTCTCTATCAAGAGTTAAAATTTGAGCTTCTAATTCATCACCAACTTTTAAGAATTCTTGTGCACTTCTTAAATGTTGTGACCATGACATTTCAGAAACGTGAATTAAACCTTCGACTCCTGGTGCTATCTCAACAAATGCCCCATAGTCAGCTAAAACAACAACTTTTCCTTTTACTTTATCACCAACTTTTAAATTAGGATCTAATGAATCCCATGGATGTGGAGTTAATTGTTTTAAACCTAAAGCAATTCTTTTCTTAGCATCATCAAAGTCAAGAATAACAACGTTTAATTTTTGATCTAATTCAACTATTTCACTTGGATGATTAATTCTTCCCCATGATAAATCTGTGATATGAATTAAACCGTCAACTCCACCTAAGTCAATAAATACACCATATGAAGTAATATTTTTAACAGTTCCTTCAAGAACCTGACCTTTTTCTAATTTTGAAATAATTTCTTGTTTTTGTGTTTCTAACTCAGCTTCAATTAATGCTTTGTGTGAAACTACAACGTTTTTGAATTCTTTGTTTATCTTAACAACTTTAAATTCCATTGTTTTACCAACAAATACGTCATAATCACGAATTGGTTTAACGTCGATTTGTGAACCTGGTAAGAATGCTTCAATGCTAAATACATCTACAATCATACCACCTTTTGTACGGCATTTGATATATCCTTTAATAATTTCGTTATTTTCAAGAGCTTGGTTTACTCTGTCCCATGAACGAAGTGCTCTTGCTTTTTTGTGTGAAAGTAATAATTGTCCATTTTTGTCTTCTTGACTTTCAACATATACCTCAACAGTATCACCAATTTTTAAATCAGGATTATATCTAAACTCATTAATATTTATTACTCCTTCTGATTTGTACCCAATATTAATTAAAGCTTCTCTTTTGTTTAATCCTACAACTGTACCGTCAATAACTTCATTCTCAGAAATTGATGATAAAGTTTCGTCATACATTTTTTCTAAATCACCTCTTTCTTTTGAAGAATAAATATCTTTTTCGTTTTCAAATTCATCCCAATTAAATTCTTCTTCTTTTTTCTCTTCAACAACAGCTTCCTCAACTTTTGCTTGAGGTTCTTTTTTTGTTTCTTTTTCAGAAGTTTCTTCTGGCTTTGCTTCTTCTTTAGGTGTGTTTTCTTTTGCTTCAGGCTGGCTTACAACTTCTTCGCTTTTCTCAACAAGCTCTTTTTGTTCTAAATTGTTTTCTTCTTTTTCAATCATTTAATTATTAATTAAGTAGTTAGACATTATATTATAATATTTTGCAAAATAAATCTTTATTATTCAAACAAACAAAAGTTATGTGGTTTTTTTTCTGAAAAATTACAAACAAATTTATTTAAATAATTATTATTAACCTGAGTTCGACATAAGATAT
>QMPG01000070.1 GCA_003648455.1 Bacteroidota bacterium | reverse complement strand
TCAGTCCATTCAAACCTGTTGTAGTTCACCATATTGCCTGTTGAATCTGATTTAAGTATATATGGATCAAGATTTGCACTATAGTTAATATCAAGTCTCTTAAACAGTTTTGTGCGACCGCTAATACGTATTTTTGACCATCTTAAAGAATCTGCCAACATATTATAGGATGTTGAAAAACTTAAGTTTTCAATTAGAACAATTTTCTTTGTTCCGGTAACAGTATCTTTTTTCGATTTTATTTTCATTTCAATATTATTTGCAACATTGAAATTTACTAAACCAGACTTACCTGAACCTGGTGCAGAATATATACCATTGGAATAAACTGAATATGTTTTTGTTGAATCTAAAGGATCCTTTTTATAATAGCCCCATTTTTCATTGCTGAAATCAGGTCGGTAACTAAGTGTAACAGATGGTGTTATTCTATGTCGAATAGCCTTAACAAATGATTTTTTAAACTGATACATCCCATAAATTTGTGTATTAAGTGCTGCATTGTAACTGTAATCAAAAACCCTGTTAAAACCATTTAAAGTGTCTGTTACTAAAGTGGTGTCTGCTTCATTAATATATTTATTAAGATAAGTGAAATACCAGCGCTCTGTGTAATTTAGAGAAGGAGAAACCGTGAAATATTTTAGTAATTTGAACGAAGTACTTACAGGTACTTTGTGAACAATTCCATATTTAAATTCATCAAGAGTTTTATGAGAAAACAAGCTTGTATCTTTAACAGAAACAGTATTTTTCAAATTAGAAGAATAACTAATTCCAATTTTTTCAAACCACTTGGTTTTACCTGCATTATTTTTAACCTTAAACGGGAATATTCTTTTCATATTAAATGTCATCTCAGGCAAAGTAAGGTTTACAATACTGTCAATGCTATTCTGAGAATGGTTAAAGTTGGCTGAAAAATTAAAAGGAGTTCCCGGAAATGTTTTGTCGTAATGAACACTTGATTGAGTTGTGTTTTTTAAATATGCTGCATTATTATTAGAACTGTATTTGTCATAGGAAGAAGAACCTAAATTTACATTAGCAGAAAAATTGCTGTTTGGGCTTGCTTTTGGATCTTGCGAATGCCTCCATAAAACTTTATACTGCTTGGTTTTCATATAATCAGACAATCCTGGTTCACTAACAACCAAATCACTGTAACTAACATCAACATTACCTGAAAATTTATATCTTTTTTTATATCTGGATCTTACATTTGCCTGCCAAGTTCCTTTTGAATATATATCGCCTCTAATAGATAAATCAAAATAATCACTAATGCCAAAATACCAGCCACCATTTCTCAAATAAAAACCACGACGCTTTTCTTCTCCATAAGTAGGTATTAAAACACCTGATTTGCGACTTTTTGTGTTTGGAAAAAAACCAAAGGGTATGCCAACAACATATAAGGGTATATCTTCAATTACTAAATAAGCAGGACCGGAAACAATCTTATCATCAGGAATTACTTTTGCTTTTGTTAAAGCAATATAGAAGTGAGGATGTTCTAAATTGCAGGTAGTATATTTTCCATTTTTTACACAAATTTCATTAGTTGGCAACTTTTTTGTTGTCTCGCTATGCAAATACCCACCAGATTGTTTAGAAAATACACCTTTAATAAGACCTTTCTCTGTTTTGAAATTATAAATAATCTTTTCGGATTCAAATTCTTCAGAACCTTGTTTGAATATTGGTTTGCCAATAATTTTTTTAAGGCTGTCGAGAATTCCTGTGGCATAAACTTCATTTTTTTCCAAATCCAACTCTATGTAATCGGCTTTTAATTCGACGTCTTTATATGAAATTTGAGCATTTTTATATAAATAAAGTTTATTTGCAGATCTCAAGAAAATAATTGAATCTGAAGCAGAGTAGTCTATTAAATCATCAATTCTTGGTTCTTTTTTCTTTTTTCGTATTATAGAATCTTGCTCAGTTTTTATTGTATCGTTTATAGAATCAATATTTTGTGCATAATTTTGAAAAAACACACAGAATAGTAATACAAAAACAAAAACCTTTTGTAGAAATTTTATTAGCAACTTAAAAATATTATTTTTGTGTAAAATTTGCCTCAAAATTAATTAAATTTTTTTTAGAAACATCATGTATAAAAATATTAACTCAATTTTTTTAATTATATTAATCATTCTGTTTAATATTAATACAAATATTTTTGCGCAGTCAGATAATAAACAAATGATTATCGTTATAGATCCGGGGCATGGTGGAAAAGACTCCGGTGCAATTGGACGAAGAGGACAAGAAAAAAATATTGTATTGGCAATTTCTTTAAAATTAGGTAAATTAATTGAAGAAAATCTTAAAGACGTAAAAGTAATTTATACTCGTAAAACCGATGTATTTGTTGAATTAAATAAACGGGCAGAAATAGCAAATAAGAATAAAGCCGATCTTTTTATCTCAATACATGCAAACTCAAATAAAAAAACAAAACCTTTTGGAGCAGAGACTTATGTAATGGGATTACATAAAACACAAGAAAATCTTAATGTTGCAAAAAGAGAAAACTCAGTAATTGTTTTTGAGGAAGATTATTCAAAAAAATATGAAGGATACGATCCCAAATCATCAGAGTCATATATTATTTTCTCACTAATGCAAAATGCTTATTTAGAACAAAGCCTGTCACTTGCCTCTTTTGTTCAAGGCGAAATTAAAAATTCGGCAAAAAGAAAAGACAGAGGGGTTAAACAAGCCGGCTTTTTGGTTCTTTGGAATACAACTATGCCAAGTGTTTTAATTGAAACAGGATTTATCTCAAACAAAAAAGAAGAAGATTATCTGCTTTCTAAGCAAGGAGAAGATGATATGGCTTTGTGTATTTACAATGCACTTAAAGAATATATTAAATCAATTAAGAATAAAACAGTTGCAGAAACTACAAGTTTTTATAACAATAATAAAAAAGATACTTTGAAAGATAAAATTTTTTTCAAAATACAAGTATCTTCTTCATCAAAACAAATTCCTTTAGATTCGGATCATTTCAAAGGGTGTAAAAATGTTGAAGAATACAAGGCTTCACCAACTTCTTATAAATATACCGTGGGTTGTGACTCTGATTTTAATAGCATAAAAAAAATGCAAAAATCTATTAAACAACATTTCCCCGGAGCCTTTATTGTAGCTTTCAAAAATGGAAAAAAAATTCCAATTAGTGAGGCAATTAAGAAATAATAAATTATATTTAACAAACTAAAAAAATATATTTTGAAAATATCAGAACATACAAAAATTGGGTTTATCGTTGTTATCTCATCATTAATATTAATTTGGGGGATTAATTTTTTAAAAGGGAAAAATTTTTTTATTGAAGAAAATTACTACTTTGTAGTTTATGACAGAATTGATGGTTTAAAAGTGTCAAATCCTGTATCAATAAATGGATATAAAATAGGACAAGTAAAAGAAATAAATTTTCTTCCTGACAATTCGGGGCGTTTGCTTGTTAAATTAGTTTTATCGAATAAATTTAATTTGCCAAAAAAAACTACAGCAAGAATATTTAGTTCTGATTTGATGGGCACAAAAGAGATAAAATTAATTATTGGAAAAACAAAAGAACATCATATAGTTGGTGATACATTGTTAGCTGATATTGAGGGTAGCATAACAGAACAAGTAAGTGTGCAAATGCTTCCATTGAAAAAGAAAGCAGAAGATTTAATGCAAGAAATGGAAAAAGCCATAGAGGTTGTAAAATATGTTTTTAATGAAAAAACAAGAGAGAACCTTAATAAAAGTTTTGCAAGTATTAAATCTGCTGTATACAATCTGGAACATTCGTCAAGCACATTAGACACTCTGGTTACATCGGAAAAAGGAAAATTAGAAAGAATTTTTTCCAATGTTGAATCAATATCTCAAAACCTAAAAGACAACAATGAACAAATTACCAAAATTATTAATAACTTCTCTTCTATTAGCGATACAATATTGCAATCAGAAATAGCATCAACAATAACAAATGCTGATAAAGCTTTATCTGAGATTAATGTTATTGTTGAAAAAATTAATAAAGGTGAAGGTACAATGGGAATGTTAATAAACAACGATACCTTATATAATCATTTAGAAGATGCTTCTTATAATCTCAATCGTTTTGTAGAGGATCTTAGAATTAATCCAAAAAGATATGTGCATTATTCATTATTTGACTTTGGGAAAAGCGTTAATGTAATTGATAATGAAAAAGCTAATAAAAATAAGCATGAACAGAATATTTACAAAATTCAATTAAAATCTTCAAATCAACCTATTCCACTTACTCCTGATAACTTTAAAGGTTTAAAAAAAGTTGAAGAAACAATAAACAATGGAATTTATATTTATACTGTTGGAAATAAAACAAATCTTAAAAAAATTAAAAAATTTCATTCAGAAATTAAAAATATTTTTCCAGAATCTGTAATTTTAAATTTCAAAAATGGGAAAATCTCTAAAATAGAAAAATAATTTTTTTTATTTCATTTGGAAACAATTATTAATCAACAAGTTGTTTTTTTTTGTAATTTAATTTATTGAAAATCAGGTAATTATAAATCTGTATTTTTTTTTTTATTTTAACTTATTGAGACTAAAAACAATATAGAAAAAATGAGAAAGTCAAGTAAAAAAAATTTTTTTTATTACTTTTTTTTTAACAATCTTGCTACTTGAAATAACTAATGAAAAATAATTGAAAAATATTTAATAAATAAAAATGCAAAATACAGATCACGAAAAAGTATGGGGAAATTTTTTACATGTTATTAAAGATAATGTACCTGCGATAAGTTATCATACGTGGTTTGAACCTATTCTTCCTGTTAAATTAGAAAACAAAGTACTAACGATACAAGTACCAAGTCCTTTTTTCTATGAATATCTTGAAGAAAAATTTATTGATATTATTAGAAAAACATTATATAAAGAACTGGGCAAAGATGCTAAACTAGAGTATAATGTTGTTATGCAAAACAATAGTTTTACCAACAACAAACCATATACAGTAAAACTTCCAACAAGTAATAAAAAGGAAATAAAAAACAAACCTGTAAATTTTCCAATTGAAAAAACAATAAAAAATCCATTCATTATACCCGGAATTCAAAAATTAAATATTGATCCGCAATTAAATCAGAATTATACATTTAATAATTTTATTGAAGGAGATTGCAATAGATTAGCCCGTTCTGCCGGTTATGCTGTTTCGAGCAATCCAGGAGGCACAGCTTTTAATCCATTATTATTATATGGTAATTCAGGCTTAGGAAAAACCCATTTGGCACAGGCGATTGGAATAGAAGTAAAAGAAAAATTTGAAGATAAGACTGTTTTATATGTAACCGCAAATAAATTTCAAACACAATTTGTAGAAGCAACCAGGAGCAACAATACTAATGACTTCATTCACTTTTATCAAATGTTAGATGTTTTGATTATTGATGATGTACATGAATTTGCAGGAAAATCGAAAACTCAAGAGATGTTTTTTCAAATTTTTAATCATTTACATCAATCAGGGAAACAATTAATTTTAACATCTGATAAACCACCTGTTGAACTTCAAGGTCTAGAACAGCGGTTGCTTTCACGATTTAAATGGGGTTTGTCGGCAGATCTACAGGAGCCAGATTATGAAACAAGAATAGCTATTTTAAAGCAAAAAATATATTCAGATGGTATAAATATTGAAGACGATATTGTTGAATATATTGCTTCACACATATCTAGTAATGTGCGAGAACTTGAAGGTGCCCTCGTTTCTTTATTGGCTCAATCAACTTTAAATAAAAAGGAAATTACTCTTGAGCTTACAAAAAGAATGATTAACAAACTAGTTAAAAATTCTAAACGTGAAATTACTATTGATTTTATTGAAAAAACAGTTTGCGATTATTTTAATATGCCTGTTAGTTTAATAAATTCAAAAACCAGAAAAAGAGAAATTGTTCAAGCACGTCAAATTGCTATGTATTTTGCAAAATCGTTAACCAAACAATCGTTATCAACTATTGGAGCTAAAATTGGAGGAAAAGATCATGCAACAGTATTGCACGCATGCAAAACTGTTAATAACTTAATTGATACTGATAAACGATTTAAAGTATATATTAACGAACTAGAAAAAAAATTAGAGTTTTAAATTTATTCCTACTATATTTTTCTCGATTTAAATTTTAATTTTTTATTTTAATGTTCATAAATAAAAAATTAACAATAAACTATTGTTAAAAAAATATACTAAATTTTTCTTTTCCCCCCTTGTTTTACTACAAATGTTTTTTAATTATATATTAATTATTACATTTGTTTAAATTAATATTACTAGTTAATTCTATTTGTTATAATGAAAAAAATAATTTTTATATTTATATCTCTCTTCATAATACTCCATTCATCAACTTTGTATGGACAAAAAAAAACAGCACTTAATAAAAACAATAAAGTAAAAATTGATGGTAAAGATTATTATATTCATAAGGTTGAAAAAACACAAACTCTTTATTCTATCAGCAAATTATATAATGTACCTATAAAAACTATAATAAAAAATAATCTTAATGTAAAAGAATCTATTTCAATAGGACAATTTTTAAAAATTCCAATTGTAAAAAATTTTACTGATAATGACCAAAACAATAAAAAAGATTATTTATACCATATAATTAAAAAAGGAGAAACAGTATACACATTATCGAAAATATATAATGTTAACATAGAAGATATATATATAAATAATCCAAATTCAAAAGATTATATTTCTGTTGGAGACACCATAAAAATACCTAAGATAGTTAATAATTCTACTAATAAGCATGAAATTAATGTAAATAACGGTTATCTGAATCATAAAGTAGAAAAAAAACAAACTTTATATGCAATTTCGAAACTTTATGATGTTAAGATTAAACAAATAAAAAAAATTAACCCTGAGTTGAACAAAAGAGAATTGCAAGAAGGCGAAGTAATAAAGATACCAAAAAAAATAAGCAAAAAAGACCCGGAAATTGTTAACGAAAAAAATAATTTTAAATTACATAAAGTTGAAAGAAAACAAACTCTGTATGCAATTTCAAAACTCTATGGTGTCAAAGTAAGACAAATTAAAAAAGTCAACCCTGAGCTAAAAAATAACTCAATAAAAGAAGGTCAAATTATTAAAATACCAGACTTTACTACTTATAAAAAGGAAGAAACGCTTGTAAAAATTGATACAATTGCAAAGCCGGTTGAATTGCCATATATTGATACAATTATTCATCCATGTAATGATTTTAATTATACAAATCAAGTATTTAATGTAGCCTTAATGCTTCCGTTTTATACTAACATAAACGATACACTGGGACTAAGCGATAGCTTAAACATTGGAAAAAGAAATAAGATTTATTCAAAATCAAAAATATTCATCGAATTTTATCAAGGTGTTTTGTTATCCATTGAGAAGTTAAAAGAACAAAATGTGTCGATAAATTTATATGTTTATGATACTCAAAATGATACTACACAAGTAAAAAACATAATTCAAAAGAATGAACTTAAAACAATGGATTTAATAATTGGACCTGTTTATAGTTCAAATTTACAAATTGTATCAAAATTTGCTAAAAAAAATAAAATAAATATTGTTTCACCATTATCATTAAAAAATTCATTCTTAATTGATAACCCTTATGCGTTTCAGGTAAGTCCTACTTTATATACACAAATTGAATATACTTCTGAATATTTAAACAATTTCCCATCAAAAAATTTTCTTGTAATTCACGATGGAAATAATCCAAATACAAATTTATTATCAAATTTTAAAACAAAATTTTTTGAAACAATCTCAAAATCAGACCATAAAGATTATAATTACACAGAAATATACTATTATTATAAAGAAGATAGTTTAGTAGAGGCTAACCTATCCTCTAGCTCTAAAAATATTATAATAATTCCGTCAGAAAGTCGTGCTTTTATAAGTGATATTATTGCAAAATTAAATGCCTTTTCAAATAATTATGATATTACTTTGTTTGGTCGTCCCCATTGGATTCGTTTTGATAACATTCAACCGGAAAATTTTCATAATCTGCAAACTCAAATATTCACAAACTCATATATTGATTATAAAAAAGAGAATGTAAAAAATTTTGTTAAAACCTTTAGAACAACTTTTAAAACAGAACCAACAAAATTTTCATTCCAGGCTTTTGATATAAGTTATTACTTTATAAACGCTTTAAAACAATATGGTAAAAATTTTCAGTATTGTTTAAAAACTTTTGATATTCCGTTATTAGAAACAAAATTTTGTTTCGAGAAAAAAGGAGTTAATAGTGGATACGAAAATAAAGCATTGTATATTGTTACTTATAATAAAAATTATGATGTAGTAATAACATCATCTTTACCAAAATTAAAATAATATGAATATTGATGCATTAATTGTAATAATTGTATTAATAATTGTATTAATATCGCTTTACTTTGAATTATTAGGAACTGCCTTTACTTTTTTAATAGCTGTTGCAATACTTGGTGTTTTCGGAATATTAACTCCAAACGAGATAATAAGCGGATTTTCAAACGAACAAATAGCAGTAATAGTAATGCTTTTAATTCTTGGAGATGTAATTAGAAGGTCGAGTGTTGTTGAATATTTTTTTAATAATTTTTTTAAAAGAGCTAATACGTATAATAGTTACATGCGTCGCATGATGGTTGTTGTAGGCTTTTTTTCAGCGTTTGTTAATAATACCCCCCTAGTAGCAATTATGATGCCTTATGTTCATAATTGGAGTAAACGTCACAAAATTGCACCTTCGAAACTCTTAATACCTCTCTCCTATGCTGCAATATTAGGCGGATCGTGTACACTAATTGGAACATCAACAAACTTAATTGTTAGTGGTTTTGTTATTGACCAAAACATAATTAAAGAATTAAAACCTTTAGATCTTTTCGACTTTGTTTATGTTGGACTACCAATGCTAATTATTGGTTTTATCTATATTTTAACAATAGGGAAAAAATTATTACCCAGCAATACTGATATATTATCGGAAGTAACAAACAGTATAAGACAGTATTTATTTGAAACAGAGGTTAGAAAACACTCGCATTTAATTGGCAAAACAATTAAAGAATCTGACTTACTTAATTTGGAAGGATTATCTCTTTTTAAAATTATTAGAAATAATTATAATATTATTTCTGCATCGGGAGACACAAAAATTGAAGAATCTGATAGATTTATTTTCTCAGGAGAAAAAGAAATTATTACCGATTTGATTAACAAACAAGACTCCGGTTTTACATTTCCTCTTGTTGGAATGCTTTCAAAAAAGAACCATACAGATATTATTGAAATTGTTATTTCTCACAACTCTACATTAATAACGAAAAAAGTAAAAGAAATTAATTTTAGAAAAAGATACAATTCTGGAATTATTGCTATTCATCGAAATGGTGAAAATATTTCTCAAAAAATTGAAGATATTCGTTTAAAAGCAGGTGATGTTTTACTTTTATTAACAGATAATGACTTGGTTAGTAGGGATATATCTCAAGATTTTTATTTCATTTCAAAAGTAAAAGAAATATCCAAACCTCAATTATATAAAACAATTGCTTTGATTGGAGGAACAGCATTGGCGATTTTGTTATCAGCATTAGGTTTAGTTCCTTTATTCATAGCATTATTACTGCTGTTAATTTTATTATTTGGAATAAAAATTGCATCTCCCAAAGACATTCACAAAAACTTAGATTTTAATCTAATATTTATAATTGCTCTATCGCTGGCATTTGGTACAGCTATGATTAAAACTGGAGTTGCAGGAATAATTGCCGATTTATTAATAAATATTTTTATTCCATTCGGAACATTAAGTATTTTATTTGGAATATATTTTGTTACAACAATTTTAGCAGCTTACATAACAAATAAGGCAGCTGTTGCTATTACTTTTCCTATTGCTTTAACAATGGCTGTAAATCTTAATCTTAACCCAATGCCTTTTATTTTGATTGTTGCCTTTGCTGCTGCAGCTAATTTTATGACTCCAATTGGTTATCAAACAAATATTATGGTTTATGGGCCCGGGGGATATAAATTTAGGGATTTCTTCAGAATAGGCTTTCCTTTAACAATTATTTATATGATAGTTACAGTGCTTATTCTGTATTTCATGTATTTTTAATCCAATTATTCTCTGATTATCAATAGTTAATACTTAAGATGATATTAAATTGATAGTACACTTAATTTTGAGCTTATTTTGACGCTTTATTAATATAAATCAATTGTGTATAGTACAGTCATTTCTTAGTGCTTAAAAGAGCTTTATTTTACTTCAAAAACCTATAGTGATGATTATTTGTAAAATACAAACAAAAGGTCGTCGACAATACGTACAAATGTCAGGTAAATGCAGTTGGATAGTAGCGATTACTACCTTATTTTAAAAAAAATGCAAGCAGATTTTTTAAAAAAGTAGTACAAAAACTTTTTTCAAGGTAAATTATTAATTAAATTTGATGGTTTTAGACAGACTGCCGTTATATTCAAGATTAAAAAAACAGTCAAATAATATCGGTAAAAAAGAAAAGGTTTGAAATAAATAACATTAAAAAATTATTAGAAGAGTTTAAAAAAAAGAATTCTTTTCTAACTATAATTGTAATTTATGAGTAGCTTTATACAAATAAAAATCAGTTAGTTTATGGAAAAAGGAATTATTCTTGGAAACAATATTTTAGATGTAGTTTTTGTGGCATGGTTTATTGCCCAATTTTATAAAGTTATATCTGGTTTGATAGTTGACAAAAAGCTGATAATAAAACGTTTTTGGGAAACAGGAGGCATGCCCAGTTCTCATTCATCAACAGTTAGTGCCTTAACCACTTCGGTAGGAATTGTCTATGGTACTGCAACACCGCTTTTTGCCATTAGTATTATATTTTCGATTATTGTATTATATGATGCGGCAGGGATTAGAAGAGCTGCAGGAAAACAGGCTAGAGTGTTAAACCAATTGGGAGTTACTTTAAATAAATTTTTTAATGAACGTTTAAATGAAGAGAAGTTAAAGGAGTTGTTGGGACATACTCCGGTGGAAGTATTGATAGGTACAATTGTAGGTGTTGCAGTAGCCTTTATATTTAAATTCCACTTGGTTCCTTAAAGTTTTCCGATGAGAGGTAATTCCGAAACGAAGCGTATCAATCTACCTCGTCCCCAAACTCGCCGCTCTGAAATACTTAACCCGAAAAAT
>QMPG01000069.1 GCA_003648455.1 Bacteroidota bacterium | reverse complement strand
TTCCAAAAGCATTGGTTGAAACAATAACTCGTGTTTTTCCCGATTTCCATGCTTGTTGTTTTCTTTCACGGCTTTCATTATTTAATCCTGCATGGTAGTAATCTGCCGAAATTTTATTCTTTATTAATAAGGTTGATATATCACGAGTTTTTTTTCGACTTCTAACATAAACAATTCCTGTTCCATTAATACTGTTAAGAATTTTTAAAAGATATTTCTGCTTATCCTCAACTTTTCTCACTATATATATTAAGTTTTTTCTCTCAAAACTTTTTTTTAAGACGTTCTTTTCTTTAAAGCATAGTTTCTCTTGAATATCTTCAACAACATCAGGAGTGGCAGTGGCAGTAACTGCTAAAACAGGAGTGTTGGGAATCAAAGCTCTTATTTCAGCAACTTTTAAGTATGAAGGACGAAAATCATATCCCCATTGAGAAATGCAGTGAGCCTCGTCAATAGCGAGTAAATTAACGTTCATATTTTGAAGCCTGGTTTTAAATAATTCACTGCCTAATCGTTCAGGTGATAAATATAAAAATTTAGTGTCACCGTAAATACAATTCTCTAAAGCAATATCAATTTCTTTTTTTGTCATTCCCGAAAAAATGGCAACAGCTTTAATATCCCTTTGTTTTAAATTTTCAACCTGATCTTTCATTAAAGCAATTAAAGGAGTAACAACAATGCATAATCCATCCTCGGCAAGAGCAGGAACCTGAAATGTTATTGATTTTCCTCCGCCGGTTGGCATTAATGCTAATGTATCTTTACCTTGCCCAATTGATTTTATTATATCATCTTGCAAAGGTCGAAAATTAGGATATCCCCAGTATTTTGTTAATATCTTTTGATATTTATCCAATTCAAATTTTTATAATAAATTAAAATATAAATTTATAACAAATAAAAGAAATGAACAATTACTATTGAACAATTTTTTATCTTTCTATTTCTTGTTATTTATAAAATTAAGCGTATAAAAAAAAAGAAAAAAACTCCTTAATCGTATACTATTTTTTTGTAATTTGCCACAAATTTTAATCAGAAAAAAAACAGCATATGTCTTTTGTAACAGATAAAATTCAGTACGAAGGTTTAACCTTTGACGATGTGTCGCTAATACCTGCGTATTCTGAGGTTTTGCCAAGAAATGTTGATATTTCAACAGCATTTACCAGAAATATTAAACTAAAAACACCAATAGTATCTGCAGCAATGGATACAGTAACAGAATCTAATCTGGCAATTTCTATTGCACGAGAAGGAGGGATAGGTGTTATTCATAAAAATATGAGCATCCAAAAACAAGCACAACAAGTTAAAATTGTTAAACGTGCTGAAAATGGTATGATAATAAATCCAATAACCATGAGACAGAATGGAAATGTTGGAGATGCTTTAAAAATTATGAAGGAATTTAAAATTGGAGGTATTCCTGTAGTTGATGAGGCAAATATTCTTATTGGAATTGTTACTAACAGGGATTTGCGTTTTGAACATAATTTAAGCCGCCCTGTTAAAGAAATTATGACTTCTGAAAATCTTGTTACTACGTCTCAAGAAACTGATTTGGAAAAAGCAGAGCATATTCTGCATAAATATAAAATTGAAAAATTACCTGTAGTTGATGATAATAACAAATTAGTTGGTCTTTTAACATATAAAGATATTACTAAAGCTAAAGATAGACCAAATGCTTGTAAAGACAAGAAAGGCAGGTTAAGAGTTGCTGCTGCTGTTGGTGTAACTCCCGACACAATTGTTCGTATTGAAGCTTTAGTTAAAGCCGATGTTGACGCAATAGTTATAGATACAGCTCATGGTCACTCAAAAGGAGTTATAGAAATTTTGAAAACAGCAAAAGCAAAATATCCTGATGTTGATTATGTTGTTGGTAATGTAGGTACTCCCGAAGCTGCTCTTGTATTAGTCGAAGCCGGTGCCGATGCAGTTAAAGTCGGAATTGGTCCGGGGTCAATTTGCACTACTCGTGTAATTGCCGGAGTTGGTGTGCCTCAGTTAACAGCAGTTTATAATGTTGCAAAAGCATTAGAAGGTACAGGAGTGCCTGTTATTGCTGATGGAGGATTACGCTACTCAGGTGACATTGTTAAAGCAATTGCTGCCGGTGCTGATACTGTTATGGCTGGTTCATTATTCGCCGGCGTTGAAGAATCTCCGGGTGGAACAATTATCTATCAAGGACGAAAATTTAAAACTTATCGTGGTATGGGGTCTATTGAAGCCATGCAACAGGGTTCTAAAGACAGATATTTTCAGGATTATGAAGATGATATTAAAAAACTTGTCCCTGAAGGTATTGCAGCCAGAGTGCCCTATAAAGGTAATTTGTCAGAAATTGTTTATCAACTAATTGGTGGTTTAAGAGCAGGTATGGGATATTGTGGAGCTGCTAATGTAGGGGAATTAAAAAAAGCAAGATTTGTGAAGATTTCTCAATCAGGTATTGTCGAAAGTCACCCTCATGATGTTACAATAACCAGAGAAGCCCCGAATTACAGTAGCTTTTAATATTAATTTTACATAATAAAAAGTATTAACTGTCGTTACTTTCTTATATCGTATTCAATATTGAATATGAATATTATAAATGAGAATAAAATCTTAATTTAAATTGAAAAATATTTTATAAAGAAAATCTTATAAATTAAAAAAATATATATAATGAAACGAAATCTAATTATTGTTATTTTAATTTTATTTACCAGCCAAATTGTTTCTGCACAAGAAAACAATGATATTTTATTAACTATTGATAATCATAAAATCACTAAAGCTGAGTTTGAAAGAATTTACAGAAAAAATAATAATATAAAAAACACAGGAACTGTTGACAAGAAATCGTTAGACGAGTATCTTGAATTATTCATTAATTTTAAGTTGAAAGTTTATGAAGCAGAAAAAGCAGGATATGACACAGCTCAAAGTTTTATAACAGAATTAAAAGGTTACCGCAATCAATTGGCAAAACCATATTTTTCAGATAAGAAAATAGAAGAGCAATTATTACAAGAAGCATACAATAGAACAAAGTTTGATATAAGAGCTGCTCATATTTTAATTAAATGCAATCAAAATGCATTGCCTAAAGACACTCTAATTGCGTATAATAAGGCTCTTAATATCAGAAAAAAAATATTAAAAGGTGATGATTTTAATAAAGTAGCATTAGCTAACTCAGAAGACCCTTCTGTGAAATTTAATGGTGGAGATTTAGGTTATTTTACTGCTTTTCAAATGGTATATCCGTTTGAATCTGCTGCATATAATACTCCTGTCGGGGAAGTGTCAATGCCTACACGTACTCGTTTTGGTTATCATTTGGTTAAAGTTATTGATAAAAAACCAAATTTGGGACAGGTTAAGGTTGCGCATATTATGATTGCTGTTCCTAAGGGGGCAAAGCAAGAGGTTAAAGTAAATGCTAAAAAGAAAATTTTTGCTATTAGCGATAGTTTAGCAAAAGGAGTAGATTTTGTTAAGTTAGTTAAAGAATTCTCTGATGATAAAGCTTCTGCAAAAAAGAATGGTGAACTTCCTTTTTTTGGTACAGGTAAAATGGTTCCTGATTTTGAAAAAGCTGCATTTAGTTTGAAAAATATTGGAGATATTTCAAAACCTGTTAAAACATCATTTGGCTGGCATATTATTAAACTTATCGATAGAAAGCAAAATGGTTCTTTTGAAGAGTTAAAGCCAATGCTAAAAAATAAAATTTCGAGAGATGCACGTGGATATAAAGGGAAAAAAGTTGTTATTAGCAGAATTAAGAAAGAATATAATTACAAATTAAATAATAAAAGATTGAATGATTTCTATAAGGTTGTAGATAAATCAATTTTTGATGCACATTGGTCTATTGATAAGGCAGCAAATCTTAATAAAACGATTTTTTCTATTGGGGACACTTCTTTTAATCAACAAGATTTTGCAAAATTTATTTCTAAGTTTCAGATAAAACGAAAACCATCTTCAATACAGGGTTATGTTAATGATATGTATGAAAGATTTGCAAACAGAGAAGTCCTTCAATATGCAAAGAAAAATCTTGAAAATAAATATCCTGATTTTAAATATTTGATGAAGGAATATCACGATGGCATTTTGCTTTTCAAACTTACAGACGAACTTGTTTGGTCTAAAGCAGTAAAAGATACCGTAGGTTTGAAAAAATTCTATCAAGAACATAAAGAGAATTACAAGTGGGGCGAGAGATATAAAGGATCAATTTATTATTGTGCAAATGAAAAAATAAAAAATAAATTACAAAAGCAACTTAATTCCAAAAAACAGAAAGATAATAAAAAGCTCTTAGAAAAATTTAATAAAAAAAGTGAAGATAATCTTAAAATTGTTAATGGAATATTCTCAAAAGGGAAAAACGAAATTATAGATTTTTATGTTTGGAATACAGGGGATTATAAAGAAAATGATAAAGAATTTATCGTTTTGAAAGGTGAAAAAATTGAACCGGTTTGCAAAACATTAAACGAAGCAAAAGGTTTAATAACAGCAGATTATCAAACCTATTTAGAAAAAGAATGGATTGAAAGCTTGAGAAAAAAATATAAAGTTACAGTTAACAAAGAAGTCTTATATTCAATAAAATAAACTTTTATGAAGAAATATCTGTTCATAGCAATTGCATTAAGTTCGTTGTTTTTTTCTTGTACAAGATATAACAATACAGAGAGCGAAGAACCTATAGCAAGTGTGTACAATAAAAATTTGTATTTATCTGAACTGAATGAAGTTGTCCCAAGTAATTTGGCAGAACAAGATAGTATCAATTTTATTAAGAACTATGTTGACAACTGGATTATTAAGCAATTGTTAGTAAAGAAAGCAGAATTAAATTTGACAGACGAACAAAAAGACCTTGATAAGCTTATTGATGATTACCGAACAACTCTGTTAGTATATAAATATCAGCAACAACTAATAAATCAAAAAATGGATACTGTTGTAACCGATGAGGAAATAAATTCATATTATGAAAAACATGCAAGAGAATTTAAGTTAAGAACAAACATCGTTAAAGTTATTTATGTAAAAGTGCCGGTTTCGGCATATGATGCATATAGTGTTAGGAAATGGTATAAAAACCCAACTGAAGCAAACATTAACAGTATTGAAGATTATTGTTACCAAAATGCATCAAAATTTATTATTGATGATTCTTGGCATTTCTTTAATTCAGTTTTTAATGATGTTCCTGTAAATATCAGAAATGTTGAAAATTACTTAAAAACACATAGATTAATTGAACTAAAAGATTCTCTTTACCAATATTTTATAAATATTAGAGATTATCGATTGGTAAACGATACAACACCATTGGTTTATGTTAAAAATGATGTGAAAAATATTATTATTAATAAAAGAAAACATCACTTTATTAATGAGTTGGAGAATAATGTTTACGAAGATGCATTGACTAAAAAAGAATTTACTGTTAATTATTAGAAAAATTTAAAAGATGATAAATATAAAAGAGAAAATTATTTCGTTATTAATATTGATTACATTGTCGGCTAGTGTTTTTTCTCAAACCAAAGTTGTTGATCAAATTATTGGTGTAGTAGGGAAGAATATTATTTTAGAATCAGACATTGAAAATCAGCGTTTACAACTCCAATCACAAGGTTATTACTCTTCCGGAGATATTAAATGTGAAATTTTTGAGGATATGCTGTTTCAAAAATTATTAGTTAATCAAGCAGCTATTGATAGTATAGAAGTTTCTGAAAATGAAGTAAAAGGAGAGTTAGATAGAAGAATTCAGTATTTTATTGCTCAAATTGGTTCTCAAAAGAAACTTGAAGAATTTTATGGGAAATCCTTGCTGCAAATTAAAGATGAATTTTCTAAAGTTATTAAAGAGCAGCTTATTACTCAAAAGATGAGACAAGAAATAACAAAAGATTTAAAAATTACACCCTCAGAAGTAAGAACGTTTTTTAAAAAATTATCAAAAGATAGCTTGCCTTATATCAAATCAGAGGTTGAAATTCAACAAATATGTAAATATCCAAAAGTTGAAGACATTGAAATATTAAGAGTAAAAGAACGATTGCGAAATTTCAAAGAGAGAATAAATAACGGGAAAAGCTTTGCCACTTTAGCTGTTTTGTATTCAGAAGACCCCGGATCAGCAAAAAAAGGAGGGGAGTTAGGTTTTGTTGGACGTGGCGACCTTGTCCCTGAATTTGCTGCAGTTGCTTTTAATTTAAAAGAAGGAGAAGTATCAAAAATTGTTAAAACAGATTATGGTTACCATATTATTCAACTTATTGAGAAAAAAGGAGAGAGGATAAATGTCCGTCATATACTACTTAAACCAAAAGTTTCTACCCAGGAAAAATTGTGTGCAAAGCAATTTCTTGATAGTGTTAAAAATTTGATTAATATTGATACTATTAGCTTTAAAGATGCTGTATTGAAATACTCTGACGATAAAGAAACAAGATTTAATTCCGGAATTGTTGTTAATCCTCAAACAAATGCTTCGGCTTTTGAACTAGAACAGTTAGATCCTGATGTTTCATATGCAATTAAGAATTTAAAAGTAGGAGAAATGTCTGAACCATTCGAATCTGTTGATGCTAATGGAAAATTAGTATATAAAATTGTGAAACTAAAGTCGAAAACTGAAGGCCATATAGCAAATATGAATGATGATTATCAGAAAATTCAAGATGCTGCATTAGAAGAAAAGAAACAAGACTTTATCGATTCTTGGATTGAGAAAAAACAAAAAACAACATTTATTAAAGTCGATGATTCTTATAAAAATTGCAAATTTAATCATAAGGGGTGGGTTAAGTAGTAATTAAGAGACAATAGAAATAAGCGATATAATATTAAAATATCAGAATGGTGAAATTACTTAATTTTGTAAATCTGTATTTTTTTTGACAAATTATACTAAATATTATTATATTAACCCGCTTTATTCATGCAAAAACGAAGTGAATTGCATGAATTAGCGATGGATAGTGGAAAGTAAAGCGGGAACCGAACCGCCAGATGGCGGTGAGCTCACGCAAGTAAACCCCGCATTAGAAGTACACAAATTTGGGCTTATTTTGTTGGTAATTCTTAAGCGTAGAAAAATTATGAATTTTTCGGGTTAACAATTTAGGGATGTGTGAACGTTAAAACCCATTAAAATTTTTTCTGAATAAAAAAGAAAATATATGAATTTTAAAAATGATGTTGCTGC
Source organism: Bacteroidota bacterium (assembly GCA_003648455.1). The sequence continues at coordinate 4,339 of QMPG01000069.1, read as the reverse complement.
AGTTGATGAATTATGTACTACATATAATAATCTATTAAGCGAAATAAAAAAAGTAATTATTGGTCAGGATAAAATTGTTAGTCAAGTACTTATTTCAATTTTAAGTGGGGGGCATTGTTTATTGGTTGGAGTTCCTGGTCTAGCAAAAACCCTTTTGGTAAATACTATTTCTGATGCATTAGGATTAAAATATAAACGTATTCAGTTTACCCCCGATCTTATGCCATCAGATATTATCGGAACTGAAATATTAGATGAAAATCGAAAATTTAAGTTTGTACAAGGTCCATTATTTGCCAACATTATTTTAGCAGATGAAATAAACAGAACGCCACCAAAAACACAAGCAGCCTTATTGGAAGCAATGCAAGAAAAAGCAATAACTGTTGCCGGTATTAATTATAATTTGGAAGATCCTTTTTTTGTGCTCGCAACTCAAAATCCAATAGAACAAGAAGGAACATACCCATTGCCCGAAGCTCAGCTGGATAGATTTATGTTTAACATTAATCTTGATTATCCGGATTTTACTGACGAAATTACTATTGTAAAAAATACAACCTCAGATTTTAATCAAAAAGTTGAAGTGCAAATGTCGGCTGAGGAAATTATATATTATCAAAGTTTGATTAGTAAAGTTCCTGTAAACAATAATGTTCTTGAATATGCTGTGAAACTAGCAAGCAAAACGCGTCCAAATACAAAATTGTCACATCCTTATGCTAATAAATATATAAATTGGGGAGCCGGACCTCGTGCGTCTCAATTTATGATTATTGGTGCTAAAACACATGCAATTCTTAATGGAAAATATTCTCCTGACATTGAAGATGTTAATGCTGTTGTCTTACCTGTTTTGCGTCATAGAATAATAAAAAATTATAAAGCCGAAGCTGAAAATATCTCAGTAGAAAAAATTGTTTCAGAGTTAATTAATTCCTAATTCTTTATGTATTAAAAAAATATATAAATTTTTAAATCCCGCAGATGAAGCTGATTTTATCTAAAATATATGTATTGTTAAGTTTAATATTATGTTTGTCCAATATTGGATTTGCCCAAACAATTTCTAAAATTGAATTAAAATCCGCAAATAAGATGGTTTGGGATAAGGGTGTTAATAATGGAGCAAAAAGATTGATTGGCGATGTAATTTTCCAACAAGATGATGTTACAATGACTTGCGATAGTGCATATTTTTATTCAAAAGAGAATATGTTTGATGCTTTTAGTAATGTTCAGCTTAATAATAAGAAAAACAATAATGTGCAGATAAATAGTGATTTTTTACAATATGACGGAAATAATAAAATTGCAAAATTCCGCAATAATATTGTTCTTGTTGACAGCAATATAATTCTAAAAACAGATTCTCTTAATTATGATAATTTAAATAATTACGGATATTATTTTGATGGCGGTAAAATAATTGATAGTACATCAACACTTGAAAGTTATTTGGGATATTATCATGTAAATGATAAAATGTTCTTTTTTAAAGATTCTGTTATTGTAAACCATCAAGATTATACGATGTATACCGATACTTTAAAGTATAATACCGGAACAGAAATTGTTTATTTTTGTGGTCCTACAAAAATAGTAAACGACACAAGCTATATGTCTGCCAGTAACGGATGGTATAACACAGTAGATGATGTTTCTGTTGTGAATAAAGATGTTTTTTATAAAAATAAGTCACAAAAATTAATTGCTGATAGTTTATATATTGATAGAAAAAATAGTTATCTAAAGGCTTACTATAATATTGAAGTGTTTGACAGTACTCAAAATGTTATCCTTAAAGGAGACTATGGTGACTATTATGAAAATCAAAAGAAGGGAATTATAACTGGACGTGCATTGTTTATTCAGATCACCGAAGGAGATTCTTTGTTTTTGCATGCCGACACATTAAGGTCTGAGTATGATTCGGCAGGCAAATACCAAATATTAAGAGCATATAATAAAGTGCAAGCATATAAAAGTGATTTACAATTGAGAAGCGATTCTATTGTATTTAGTTTTGAAGATTCTATTGTACAAATACTTAAAAATCCAATTTTGTGGACTGATAATAATCAAATAACCGGGGATAAAATAAATTTCCATATAGCAGATAAAAAAGCTGATTATTTTGAATTAATTAATTCGTCATTTATTATTGCAAAAGAAGATAGCTCTCATTTTAGCCAAATTAAAGGCGTTAATATGAAAGGTTTTTTTAATGATAGGGGAAAATTAAATTTCGTAACTGTAAATAATAAAAGCGAGTCAATTTATTTTCCTAAAGAAAAAGGAGAAATTATCGGAGTTAACAAGTCGAAATGCAAAAAGATGAATATCTATCTTGAGAATGGACAAGTACAAAAAGTAGTTTTTTTTAATAAGCCTAAACAAACTCTTTATCCTTTAGATAAGATTAAAGAAAAAGAATTAAAATTTAAAAAGTTTAAGTGGTACCAAAATTTAAGGCCTTTAAGCAAAGCCGATATTTTTAATTGGTAAAAAAAAGTTGAGAATATTCTCAACTTTTGTCTTTTGTTAATTAATACTTTTATTAATATTCGTCTTCATTAAAAAAGAAATCTTCTTTACTCGGATAATCTGGCCAAATATCTTCAATACTATCGTATGATTCTCCTTCGTCTTCAATTTCTTGTAAATTTTCTATTACTTCAAGTGGTGCACCGGAACGAATACTAAAATCAATTAATTCGTCTTTTGTTGCTGGCCATGGTGCATCTTCCAATTTTGATGCTAATTCAAGTGTCCAATACATTTTATAATATTATATTAATATATCTTTCTTTAAATTTTGCAAAAATAATAATTTAAAAAAGATTTACAACTTTGTTGACCAATAAATTTCATCTCCTTTTAAATTTTTTATCAAAATACGAGATAAAACAAATAAATAATCAGATAATCTATTTAAATATTTTAATAAAATTTCATCAACAGTTGATTCTGCCGATAATAAATTTGCTTTTCGTTCGGCTCTTCGACACACGCTCCTTGCAATGTGACAAAAAGATGCAACAGTATTACCCCCCGGTAAAATGAAATTTTGTAAAGCAGGCAGTTCTGCATCCATTCTATCAATTTCTTGTTCTAAAATATTTATTTCGCTCTGTTGTAATTTTTGAATTTTAAATTTTTCATAATCTTTTTCATTATCCATTGCTAAAAATGAGCCAACGGTAAAAAGATTATTTTGAATTTTAAGCAATAATTTATTTGTGTTTGTGTCTTTAATCTGTTCTCTAATTAAACCAATATATGAATTAAGTTCATCAACAGTGCCATAAGCATCTAATCTTATGTGATATTTTGGTACCCGTTTACCTCCAATTAGACTTGTTGTACCTGCATCACCTGTTTTTGTATATATTTTCATTGATTTAATTTTTTTAAGCAAACCAAATTTATAATAATGTTTTGATATTTCTTAGTTTTAATTATATTTTTGTTAACAAATTATTGTTAATATTAATAATGCTTTTAAAACCTTATCCTAAAGTTTTGTTTACAGTAATTTTCTTTTCTAAAAAAGACTAATCCCATAAAAAATAGATCAATTGTGACAGTTATTACTTTGTGATTTTTTATTTCTTCCCAGGCTTCTTCCATTTGTTCCGACCAGTGAATATCATCAAAAACAAACACAGTGTCGTTTAAAACATAAGGCAAACATTGATTAAAGTAAGATAGTGTTGCATCTTTAGTATGATTGCCATCAAAAAAAACAAAATCTAATTTTTTAATATTAGATAAGACTTTTGGTAAAGTATTGTCGAAATTACCTGTGATTAGATCAATATTTTTAACATTAAGTTTATTAAAATTGTTTTTTGCTTCCTTAGCTATCTCTTTACTCCCTTCTAAAGAAAATACTTTTGCATGGCTGTTGCCTTTTGCCAAATAAATAGTTGTGATACCTAGCGAAGTGCCCAATTCTAAAACATTTTCCGGTTTAAAATGATTGACTAACCGAAATAACAGCTGAGCATATTTCTTTTTTGTTAAAGAGTATTTCGCAATATCTTTTATTTTTCGTTTATTTGATTTTAAGATATGTGAACCTGCTCCAAAGTCTTCAATTTCAATAGTCTTATTTGTGTGTTTTGCTGTCTTTCGTAATTTTTCAATATCTTTATAACAATCAAAAGATTTGAAATTTCTCATTGTCTTTGTTAGCAGCTCAAAAACAAATGGTGAATGAATACCATAGCCGTGTTTGTGCCATGATGTTAATTTGTATGATAAATATTTAAAAAAAAATTGAAAATCCATTTTCTTTGATTAAAAATTTTATACAAAATTAAATTTTTATTAA
>QMPG01000068.1 GCA_003648455.1 Bacteroidota bacterium | reverse complement strand
AAGAATTTTAAACAAGTTGAAAACGAAAAGATTGGCAAAGTTGAACCTATAGTAAAACATATTTTGAATTATTACAAAATCATACCTGAAGAAATTGATACTTTTTCAAAAGTTGGAGAAAATATTGCTCATTATAATAAAATAAGTGTAAGAACATCAAAAACAGGAAGCGAAACATCTATTGAGTTTAAACGCCTTGAAGAATTAAAAAAGAAAATAAACAAAGCCAAAAATCCTGTTGATAAAGAGAAAGTGAAAAATAAATTAAAACAGGCACTTGCAAATGGTAAAATTGATATTGACGAATATACCGAACAAATTGAAAAATTAAAAGATGAAACTAGTTCCGGTACCGAAACTTTCTCTCACAGAAATGAAGAAATCCATATCAAAAAATTATTAAATCATTATTATTTCCCGACTGTTATCTCTGGTAATGACAGAATAAAATGGATGAAACACATTATTGATACACCAAGTGAAATTGATTTTGTAAATGCTTTGGAAAAACATCTAAAAGAAAAAAGTAATTTCTTTTCAAAATTTGATTGGTGGAAATTTAGTAAAATCGACCATTCTCTTGATAAAAATGTAAGAATACCATATATTGACCCTCACAACGGGAAAAGAAATTTTCTGCCTGATTTTGTATTTTGGCTGCAAAAAGAAAATGAATATCATATTTTATTTATTGACCCTAAAGGGACAGAACATCGTTCATATGAACATAAAGTTGATGGGTATAGAGATTTATTTATAGACAAAACAAAAGAAAAAACAAAAGAATTTGAGTTTGGTGATAAGAAATTAAAAGTCCATTTAAGACTTGCAACAGATGATATAGCCGTTTTGGCAGAAAAAGATTACTATAAAAAATATTGGATAGAACCAAATGACTTTGACATTAAATTATAATAATTGTCTCTTTTGTGTATAATGTAGTTCTGGGAAATTCTGGCGTGCTGTTTGGCGTGCCGACCTCCGGCACGCCGGCAACAGCATTTAAATCTGTATTTTATCATTTACATAAAATATTATACACTACCGTTATGATTAATCTCTTTATCTTTGATTGCCTTATTTTGTTGATTGTATTTGGCAAAAATATTTGATTGAAAATCAGCATTAAAGCCCAACTGTTTTTGTAAAATTTTGTTGATACAAACATTACTCTCGTTTATTTGTTTTTCCAATTTGTTTTTGTCATCATTCAATAATTTATTTTCATAAAAAAGTTCAAAATCAATATTGATTAATGGATTATCTAAACAAGTTTTATTATTCCAGCTGTTTTTATCTGAATAACCGACACGATTACCTTTTCCAAAAGCCGGTTTAATTATATAGCCACATTTAATATTACCGAAACTTAAAGGAAGATCTTTTGATATTTTATTGTCATCAAGATTGCAATAACCTCCTACTCCATTTCCATCATAATCAGCAATTAATATTTTGTTTTCATTCGCAATTAATACTTTTAAAATAAACCAATATATTGTCAATTCATTAATATTTTGTATTTTATTTATTTTGCTTAATGTAAATTTAATTTTATTAATAAAAATATTATTGTAATTGTTAAATTCATTGATGCAAAGTTTATAGAATTCTATTTTATTTAAATGTTCTAAATTATATTTCGAAAAGCAAACTCCTTCCATTTCCGAACTTGCATTATATATGTGTCCAACTTTGGTGCATCCAATTAAGAGTCTATAGAGTCTATAATAATTTGAAATTTCATAATTGTTTGGTTCATCAGTTTTGAATGAGTTTTTAAGTTTTAAATAATTATTAAAAAATGATTTTAATTTATCAAACTTAATATCGGTACTATTTATTATAGAAATTTCTTTACTTTCTGAATTTACACTACACATTGTTAATATTGGAGAAATATCACCAGCAAAATCATCTTCGTCTTCCCAATATTCAATTTCCGTTTGATATTCTTCTTTTAATTCATCTTTAATTTTTTCTTCATTATCATACCAATCATTATGTTTTGGTTTTTGCTTTTTATCTGAAATATTTTCAAAATTTGTGAAATTAGAAAATTCTAATAAACTTTTTAGATTATCAGAATCTTCAATCATTTTCAATATATAACGCCAATCAACATATTTTCCTGTTCGAACTCTACCATTATTTTCTTTGTGGAAATAGTTTTTTCTCAATCTGCGAAGAAATTTGTATGCACTTTCTTCATTATCTTTAAACTTAACCATAAATGCTAATAACGGAATTAAAATATTTTGTTGTTGTTCAGAGCTTGTAGAAGTTAAACTTCTTAGATAATTAATATCTAAACTATCATAAACTTGAATTTGATTAAAAATATCTTGAAATCTTTGTTTTTTCAAATATCCCAATAAATTTTTTAATGCTTGGAAATATTTTTCAATTTCAAGAAGTTCATTGTCATTGTTTTGATTTTTCGAGAAATTTGTATATATATCATTTTTTTTGATTTCTTTTTTATTTTTAATTTTAAGATACCAAATTATAAAATCATTAAATCCGTCATCTGAACTTTCATCCTTATCGTTCTTATTTTGCCAAAAGAAATCTTGCCAATCTTCCCATTTTTCAGCCCATTTAATTTTATCATCATTATTAACTATTTTTTCCAACAAAAGAGGTTTAATATGTTCGTTAGGCTCCATTGGAGCTCCTCTTGTATTTAATATTACATACATTTTTTCACCAAACTCACGATTTTTAACATCAAAATAAACAAACCCGATGTTCGCTTTACATTGATTTCTTGTTCCAAGCAAAAAAGAAGCAAAATCGTCGAATTTTTCGTTGTTTATCTTTGCATCTAATGTTTTAATCGCTTCTATCATGCTGGTAATACTTGGATCACATTTATATTCGTCACGAAACCAATTAGAATTACGAATATAATCTTCGGTCAAGTTTGATTCTTGCTTTAAATTTAAAGGATTAAAAATTTCATTATTGATAAAATCTTTAATGAAATAAATAGTGCTTTCTCTGACTTCATAACGCAAGCGTGGTTCTTTGATATTTTTAGAATTATCCAATACTAGAAAATTGTTTAATTTTTCATTGGGTGTTTTTAATTTTCTAGCAATTAAACAAAGTAATAAATAAATCGTTGTAATTCTTTGCTGTCCGTCTGCAATATTCACCAAATTATTTGGATTTTCATAAGCATAAATTAATCCTAAAGAAATGGGCTCTTTGACTTTAGCACCATAAAATTCAAATAAACTCTTAAAGAAATCGCTAACTAAGTTTCTTGTATTTCCCCAACAATAATCTCGTTGCAAATCAGGAATAATAATTCTTTTCTTTTCATCAAACATTTTCGATAACGAATACATTTTTCCGCTTTTCATTTATTCTTCCTCTTTTTTTAATTTATTATACTCTTTTTTTAATTCTTCAGATTCCAGCCCATAAATCCCACAAAAATTAATTAATGTCTCGTAATAATTAAACTTTATTTCAACCTCAGTCCATTTATTTTTTGAGAATTTTGATAAAGTGTGTAATAACTTTAAACTTTTGCGATTTTTATTATCTTTTATTTCAAAATATTTTTGTTTCTTTTTATTAAAACATTTTGGTCCAAATGCAGAATTATCATTTTTATCCAATAAAACTAAATTGCCAATACAATGCACACTAAAAATCCCGTTTTTTTTAAGTTCACCGATTTCAAATTCATCTTTATTTTCAAATGTGAGTTCTTCTTCTTTTGATTTAGCATGTATATGTTCTAAAGATTTATTGTCATAAACGGAAAAATCAAACTTGCGCTTTAAATTATTGTCAATTTCTATATTCATTCGAAGTAATTGTTTATTAACATTGGTTGAACTATTAAAATAAGCATATTTTTCCGATAAATTTTGTAAACATTCATCAGCCCTTTCTTTTATAATCGCATTCGGATTTTTGAAAACAGATGTTAAATCTTCAAGCTTTACTTCTCCAACAAGTGACCAATTAGCAACTTCTTTTAGTTTATTTTTAAAGTTATTTTTATCACTTTTATATTTTTCAATTAAAATCTTTATGACTTCAAACTTCTTCTCAATCGATGATCTGCAAAGCATTCCAATATAATTGTAAATTAGAGGGTCATCATACCACTCTTCAATGATATTTTGTAAAAGTCTAAGACCTTCAAAGGTTTCTACAGCTTCTATTGTTGAATTTCCATTTTCTTGGTCTTTATCATCAATTAATTCACAATATTTTGCAAAAAGATTTTGGATTTTAAGTTCCTTATTTTTTTTTATAGGACAATATAAATTTAACAATCTTGAAATTTCAGGTTCATCATCAATTTCGGGTATAGAATTATTAAAAAGTTTTTGATTTTCTTTATCGTTCCACCATTTTAACCATGAATCCCACTCGCGAGCAAAATGACTTCTTAAGTGATTAATTTGCCATTCATTAGCGTCATTTTCTTTTGTATCCAAATCAGTAAATGCTTGTCTGGAAGCTTCAGATAATAAATGAGACTTAACAAGTTCTATTTTTTTCATAGTTGCTTTATCTTTATTCATCATAGAAAAAACTTTTGTCGGCTCGGTATTTAAAGCAATACAAATCAATTTTACATTATTTAAAATATATTTAAAAAAAGCTTCTTTTTTGTCTTTTAATTTTTTATTAATCTGTGACCACGCTTCATTAAATGCTGCAATATCTTGAATGTTTTCTCCAAGTTTCCACTTTTTGCTATTTTTTTTACTATATATCCATATATTTACTTCACGACGAATGGCATAATCTAATTTCAAATATTTCTTGAAGAATTCATCTTTTTCAAATATTTTCTCTTTCTCTTTATAAGCAGAATAAGCGTATAATAAAATTAAAAATAAAGACGTTGTTCTTTGTTGACCATCAACTAATTCTATTTTGTTGCTTTTATTTTTAACAGTTATTCCTTGTAAATGATATTCAGTATCTGGATTATCAATAAAAGCTTTGATTAAATCACTTAATAATTGTTCTAAGTGAGTATGTTCACCATCAATTTTCAATAAACTCCATTTAAAGCCACGCTGATAATACGGAACAACAAAAGTTCCTTTTTCAAAATATTCCTTAACTGACACAAAATTATTTTCATTCATTTATATTTCTCCTTATATTTATAATTTCTCGATTTTGCGAATGTTTGTTTTTGGTGTTAAATGTTTCACCGATTGGATGCTTAGATGCGGAACTTTAATACCGGTAAACTTTATTAATCTGAAATGAACATTAATATTATAGCGAATAGTTAATTGTTTTGCTTGTTTGCTCTTGGAAATATTTTTCAACCATGAACACAGATGATTAAAAACATAATTTTATGTCGATTTATCGGGACAAGTTGTGGTTCCTTATGTCCCTTTAAAGTGTACCCCATTTTCAAGACCATTTTTTGTCAAAGTTAAGGTGTATACTGCAGCGTTTCTTGTTTTGTTATTATTAGCCAAGTTATCCATGATTTTGAAGTTTTTCAAGACAACTACTGGTTAACACTTTTTCAATTGTAGTTTCCAACGCCTGTACGTTTGTTTTAGATTTTATTGGATTTTATTTTACTGTTTTTTAATTTATTAATAATTTCAGAATATTTTTCGGGATTAGTTTCTAAATATGATTTTTTTAGAACTTCGATCATTTCGTTTTGATGGTTTTCCAGATTTTTAATTGTCCATTCATTGAACTCGTAAACTTTAAGCATTTTAAGACTTTCTATTGAACCATATTTACTTCTATTTATAAAAGCTTCGACATGAGCGCGTTTTACTTCAAATGATTCATTTTGCAATGATGAGTTTTGTCCTGAAGAAATCATTACTAAATTTCCAAACAAGTGAAGCAGTTCGTTATCAAGTAGCACCCAACTTTTACTTTTTGGATTTTGTGGTGCTATGTGTTCTATAGAACGGTTTGTTTTGAAGAGATAATTTTGTGCTATTTTTAATGCTTCTTTTTCATTAAAATATTCATTTCTTTTTTCCCATAAATAATAATCTAATCGCCAAAACCAATATCTGTCTATTTTTTCATATATTAAAGTTAAATTGTCATTTGAGTGTCTTTCATTATCAATTTCTTTTAATTTTTTTAGAAAATCTTCAGCGTTAATTCTAATATTATCCTTTAAGTAATTAAGAATAGGAGTTAACCATAAATTTGAAGAAGTACTTACATAAAGCATAGATTGATATTGTTTTAAAGCTTCGAGGATTCCGTTATTATCATTATTATTATCTTTAAAATTCAAAGAATATGAGATGTCATTTGATTCATTACTATTAATTCTTAAAATAAAATAATCAAATAAAACTCTATATTTCAATAAATTAGAGAAGAAATGTTCTGTTTTATCGTTTGATAGATGTTTTTCAAATGTTTCAAGTAATTTATGAGAATTATGAAATCCGCTCGTCTTTTTTCTTTCATCTTCTGTTAATTGCAACCACAAAACTTGCAATAAGAACTCGCTGAAATTTAATATCGCTCTTTCGTTTCGTGTTCTAAATTGCTTACTTGGCAAAATATTGCTTGGCTTAATTTCTTTTATGGAATCAAATTTATTTTTATCATTTCCGGTTCTAATTTTATTTGTATTATCACAAGAAGCATTGCAATATTTAAATAATTCAAAAGGATCGCAAATGTTTTCCAATATATTAAGCCAATTAACCTTTTCGTTTTTTTCTCTACAAGTTTTTTGTCTTATTAAAGGTTTATCCATTTCAGAAACAGCATTCCATATTTTAGTATAAAACTCTTTATTATCAATAATTTTTTTCAACAAAATGACTTTTAGAATTTCATGATTTTCAAGACCACGACCGGTAGCGTTCATTGATTCAAAGTATCTATTCAAATCTTGCGAAGAATAATCTTTTGGTAATTCTGAAATAAAAAAAGTTGTATTATTATAAATATAATTAATGAATTTATCTTTATCTTCTTTTGCATTAACAAAATTGTGAATTGTAGTAATCGCATTTTCCATCTTAGTATTTTTATAATCGTCTAAATTTCTAACATTTGTTGTTGGTATAGAAATCTTATTTTTCAAATATTCTTCGTCATTTTTTCGAGCGAAAAATTTTAGTCGGTCTTCTGTTGAGAAAGTTTTCCAATCTTTAGTCTGAAACACAATCCCCATTAGCATTAATAGAGTAAAGCGTTGCTGACCGTCAACTAAAACATAAAGGTCATTTTTTTCTTTAGAGACGGTCAACATTCCAATATAATATGGATTACTATTGTCTTTTGTATAACTTTGATATAAATCATTCATTAATTGATTTATTTGATTCTTGTCCCATTCAAATAATCTCTGATAAAGGGGAATTGAAAATTTCAGATTATTTATATTTGCTGGTGTATATTTATTATTATTCATTATTTTATATTTTTAGTAATTTATTATAGAATAACAATCGATTTTAATTTCCTTGATAATTTTTTCAACATGATATTTATATCGCATTCTTGTTCCTTCAAAATTAGCTATATTATCTTGTCTTTTAATAATGTTTTTCATTTTAGCAAGAAAAAAAGTGGGTGATGTTGCTTGGTCTATCATCATTATCAACTCTGAGTCGCCAGCCATTTTCAAGAGAGATTTTAAATATGCTCTTGAAGTATCGTATCTGTGTTTAGAAATAATGTGAATAATTCCGATTAAAGCATCAGTTAGATAAATAGTTCCAAATTTTATATAATATGCGAATAAAAAGGCTTCGATGATATCTTTATACCACCAATGTTTTTCGCGTTGCAAATGTTTTTGTAAAGTTTTATATTCATTAGTTTCTGAAAACATTCTGTATTTATATATAAAATAATCTGCATAAGCGAAAAAATGTGTTCCACCTTGTATTGATTCATAAAATTGAAATTGTTCTCCAAATGGTGGGATGCCATTAATGATAGGTGCAGCTTCAAATTCATCTTTCACTTTATGTTTTTTATCGTTACTCCATTCTTGTTTTTGCATCCATTTTCTTAGTCGAAATAGATATATGCCAAGTGTTCTTCCTAAATCTTTGGTACAGTCATCATTATCCGATGATAAAATAATTGAATCCCACCTTTCTGCCAAATGTTTTGCTTGTTCGGGTATATAAATATATCGCAAATGATGTGCTTTTAACAAATCATAATCAGTTAAAGATTTTCCTCGTGAATTTTGATTTGAAAAGAAAGTGTAAGCTAAATCTAAAGAACCTTCATTAATTATTAAAACACTAAATTGAAGATTGTCAATTATATTAGAAATAATATTATTCTTTTCACAAAACACTTTTATCAACCACTTATTGTAAGCTATATAATTTTGAGCTTCAATAGATTTAAATTTCTCATTTAATATTTTGGTATTGATATTTTTATTTAGTTCTAAAAGTAGTAATGATAAAGTTACCAAACGCTGTTGCCCATCAACAATATCATATTTATTGTCTTTTTTATGAAGTATAATAGTTCCCAAATGATATTTTTTATCAGCATAATCATTTATATCTTCTAAAAGTTTAATAACATTTTTTTCATCCCAGCAATAAATTCTCTGATAATCCGGGATGGCTAAATTATAATCATTTTCAAAAGGTATAATAGGTTTGTTTTCATCATTTGAATTAAGCTCTAAACCAAGTAAATCCCCTAAAGGCAATGTTTTTAATTCTATATTATTTTTTTCAAGACTTTCACACATTATATTTCTCCTTATATTTATAATTTCTCAATTTTGCGAATGTTTGTTTTTGGTGTTAGATATTTCACCGATTGGATACAGAGATACGGAACTTTAATACCGGTAAACTTTATTAATCTGAAATGAACATTAATATTATAGCGAATAGTTAATTGTTTTGCTTGTTTGCTCTTGGAAATATTTTTTATCCACGGAATCGAGCCGTTTTTCCGAGAGGCTTCATTTCATTTTCGTCTAAATAATTTTTGGCAATAATGACATCTTGTTTAATGATTTGTTTTTCTATTTTTCTATCACACGATTTCATTCCCGCAAATGGTTTTTTGCTATCTGGTCGTGCATGCACAAGTTCCGCGGCGTTTTTTTTTACTAATTGCCTATAAAGTTTATTTTGCACCGTTTGAAAAAACTTAATCGTTTTGTCATCCTTTGGATCATAATCAATGCTTGTAGTGTTTTATACTTCGATTTACTTCACGAGAACCTTCTTTTTGAACTACTAAGAAATCCTTAGTAGTTGCTTTTTCGTCTAATTCTCCTGTTGAGTAAATATTTTTAAGATGAAGGATAATATTTTCAGGAGTACAATCAAAACGTTGTGCCATTGATTTTTGAGAAAGCCATTTACTATCAACTGCCGACTTTAAAAATATATTTGAGTTTTAATTATAATCTTTTCGGAGGGTTTTAGCAATAAGAGATTTTCAATCGACATTTCATGTTGATTGAAAATATTGCCGTAAAATATTATGGAGGGTCATCGTCCCCGACGACCACATTCGTGTAAATAAGGACGCTGGGGACAGCGTCCCCGACGATTACATTCGTGTAAATAAGGACGCTGAGGACAGCGTCCCTCCATTAATAAGTATTAATCCATTGTCTTCATAAATATTTTCAACTTTTTCCACCCGGCAATTTTTTCCAAGAATTTTTAATCTTTAATAGAACACTCAACTAAGTATAAAGGTTGTCCGGACATTTCATAGCCAAAATAATTATCGCTATGACCCGAAGTACTAAAAGATATTGCCCCATTATCTTTGCTGTAAATGTCAAACAAAAGGGTTGATTTCTCAAATTTTGTTGCATCGAAAAAATCCATACATTTTGCATCCTCAAAAGGAATACCTTCGTTTTCTAATAATTTTATTAACATATCATGTGATAAAAAAATATGGAAATTATAAGCTTTATTATTATATTCAAATTCAACATTGTACATTCCATCATAAGAAATACTAAATTTATTAATTTCAATTTCTTTCCAACTCATAATTCTACTCCTTGATTAAGTTTATTTTTTAGATTAATTGACAAATCTTCCACGAAAAGCTTTAAGTCCCATTAGGGACATAATATTTGTAGCAACAAAACCCATATTGCAATTAATATGCCAGAAATCATAAAGATAGTGATAGGAGGGGGGGATAAAACAACAATAGGAAAACGGAATGTTTTTATACGGATAGAAATTAACCGGAAGTGGATAGATTTTTAATTAGTGGCGAGTTACGAGTAGCGAGTTGCGAGGAGGCTAATTGATCTAATTAACCTAATTTCTAAGGAAATCCCAATCGTCCAATAACCAAAAATGAACAAATTAATAAATTAGATTTAAGTTTTAAGTAATTAGGTTTTAGGTTTAAGAAATATTAAATGATTAATTGCGTTTCTTGCGTCTTTAGCGTTACAAAGTTGTATTCGTTTTTAATTCGCGCATTAGTGGCAAAAAAGATTTAAGTCTTATTTTAATAATTTTGCTATTAAATCATGACCCTCACGAATAGCAGGGTTATTTCATTGTTGCAAATAAAATTAAATCGTTTTGGCGATAACTCGTCAACGCAGTAAATGCCACTATCGTGTCTTTATTACTGCACTCCAAACAGGCTATTCAAATTTCCAATTTCTAATTTCAAACATTAATTGTTAAATCTAAGATTTTTTTGCCGATGTTTTTTTTAGCTGACTCGAATTCGTGGGGAAGGATTGTAATAACAAAATCCGGATTATAATATTCAAGAAATGATTTCTTGAATTCATGATACTCTTTTATCATTCTAATTATTGTCTCGTTAGGAACTTCATGTGCATTCGGGTTATCATCTGTCATTATTTGTGAATTTATGTGTTCATCTAAACTGCGCGGTTCGTATTGAATAAGAATTATTTGATAACCCGCTTTTTTAGCGACTTCAACATAAGGTTCGCACTGCCATGCGACTAAATTTGTGTTATCGTTTATAACTAAATCAATTCCTGCATCAATATTCGCGCAGAAAGCATTTTGATTTTTCCGGTGATATTCTTTTAATTTGTCGGGAATAAAATCATATCTTCCTGATGAGGTGAGAAAATAATCATCAGTAGAATGTATTGCCACGGTTAGACCGGCTGATTTAACGGTTTGAGCAATACATTTTGCTATAGTCGTTTTGCCTGAACCAACGACCGCACGGTTAATTATGACAGTTTTTTTAAAATTCATAATGATCACTTATTATTTAATTTATTTTTAACCACGGATGAACACTAATACACACGAATAAAAATGATTTTAATGATAAATATTTCAAAAAATAACAAATTTGGTTTGTTATTTTATTAAAAATTCATCACAAACGCTTTGCGTTTAGAACAATTTATTAAAATTATTAAATCATTTTTTAATTTATGCATTTTATTGCAAAATTTTAATTATGACTGTGCTTTAAGGCTCATCATTTCGTGGCTGTTATTTTTCTTTGCGTACTTGGCGCCTTGGCGAGAACAAATATTTTTTAATCATGCCTGTCCCGATAGCGTAGCGTATCGAGGGTAAACAATATTTACAGGAAATTTTTCATCGACAAAAAATGTTGATTGTTTGTT
>QMPG01000067.1 GCA_003648455.1 Bacteroidota bacterium | reverse complement strand
GATTTATTTTCACCATATCCTGTACCTACAGAGTTAGTTGCATAAGCTCTGACATAGTATTGTGTTGCAGCAGTTAGGCTTGTAAGTGAGCTTGTATATGATCCTGTTCCCGAACCATCAGAAGTGTGATCATCAGTAGAAACAGGATTTGTTGTTGTGTTCCAGCATACCCCTTTTCCGGTAACCGATAATCCGCCGTCAGAAGTAACATTTCCACCCGAAGATGCACTCGTAACATCAATAGCAGATATGTCGGTGGTGGTTACTGTAGGAACAACAGCACCGGTTCCCTGTATAGAAAAATTGTAAGGATTTTCGTCAGCATCATTATTTGCAATGCTTATTTCGGCTGTTCTTAAACCAGCTCCATCAGGGTCAAATTTTACTTGAAAACTTGATGAATTTGTTGTGGTTATTGGAGATGATGGTGAAGAAATAACAGTAAATTCAGATGCATTTGTTCCTGAGATTGTTACTTTTGGAACTCCTGTTAAATTCAAATCACCGTCTTTACCATCAATGTTTTGGTTATAAATAGTGAAAGTTCGTGTAATTGAATTAGTACCTGAAACATCAACACCGCCAAAGTCGGTGTAGTCTGCTGTTGATGGAGTGTTGTCTCCGTCAGTAATTGAAGTGCTGTTTCCTTGTACGTCCATTTCAGGTTGAGTTACTTCAAAAGTATTAGATGAAACATCCCAGTCTCCTGTTGTATTTCGTTCTGCATTTAGAGTTACGGAAGCACTTCCTGTGCTAAAAGAAATTGTGCTGAAAGTAGCAAGACCTGAGCTTGCTGCAGAAGTTAAAGGTGAATTATTTAAAGTAGCTCCGGTAGCTGTAATGTCAATACTTGATGTAAAATCTAAGTCTCGCATATTATTTGCATCAGTAGCTTCAACAGTAACATCGGGAGTCATTGTATCGTCAATATTTACTGTTGATGGTTGTTGTACAAATAATAGTTTTGTGGCTGTTACTTCAATACGATTGGCATCGCTTGTTGTAGAGCTTGTTGCAGATGAAAACGTTGTAAATGTTGATTTGCTTGCATTGGCTGTTACATTAGAGTTTTGTATTTGAAATTGAAATTGTTGATTGTCGGTAATGTTTGTTGTTTCAAAAGTGAGATAAAGGTCAAGCGTTTTAGTGCCATTGTCGGCAGCAGTAACATTTGTACCTGATAATCCTGTAAAAGAAATTGTTTCGCCTGTAACACTTACTTCGGCAACTTCGGTTGCGCCATCGTACAAAGCAGCTTGCTTAATTGTGCTTGCCCAATTAGAAACTGAATTACTTGTTCCTTTATCAATAGTTATACTTGTTAATTCTGTTCCGTAAGTATCAGCATCGCTTGAGCCACCACCGTCTCTAATTGTAAACGACCATACTCTTATAGCATCAGTAGTAGAATTAATTGCAGATCCTGTTTTTGAAGCATAATCAATATTTGAGGTTTCGTTGCCTGCGGTAATTATGTCTGAGCTGCTGCTTGGGGGTGTTAATGTTGTGAAAGAATTATCAGAGCCGTAATACCATGTGCCGTTATCATCATCTTTGGCTTTTAATCTGACATGATATAGTGTACTTGCATCTAAACCGGAAATAGAGGCTGTTACCGAAAGATCTTCACTTAAATGTCCGGAGTTATCATAAGGAGTTGCATTTACCGATGTGGCTCCATCCCAGCCATCTGTTTGGTAATCAGCATCATTAACGTATTCAAACCTGATGTATTTCATATAATCACCGCTACCATTAACAGTTCCATTTAATGTTGCAGAACTTGATGTAACACTAGTTGCAGCATTGGTTGTTACTGTTTGGGAAAAACCAGCTACTGAAAAACTCAAGATTGCTATAATAAGAAAGAATGATTTTTTCATAGGTCTATATTTTAACAAGACAAAAGTATATCAATTAAAGTATTAAATTTGAGAGCTAAAGTTAAAGTTTTATCTAGCTTAACATACAAATATAATTATTTTATTTTATTTTATTTTAATTATTTGATTAATTGTAAGAAAGGTTTTATTAAAGATGTTTTTGTTAGCATTAAAATTTTATGTTTATAGGTAGTATGAAGAAATTAATATTTGTTTTTGTTTTTTTATATATTTGTATACTTTTAGCTTGTATTAAAATAACTATAAAGTTAAGAATTGTTAAGTCGTGATTTGTAATTTTTAATTCTTAATTTTTAATTCGTAATTATTATCATGTTTAAATTTAAAAATATAATATTTTCTTTTATTCTATTGCTTTCAATTTCGTCTTGTACTCAGTATAAAAAGATAGTATATCTTCAGCATGAAGAAAGCAAAATGAAGCAGGATTCATTGCAAAAAAACAATTTTTTTATAAAAGAAAATATAGACTACAAAATCCAAAAGAATGACATTTTGTATATCAAGATATTGAATCCTGATAAAAATAATTTTGCTTTGTTCAATACAGAAAGTCCTTATGCCAATAGAGTTCATAATGATGTTAGCTTGTTTTTAGAGGGGAATAGGGTTGATAATTACGGTTATATTTCTATGCCGGTTATTGGTAAGGTGAAGGTTGTTGGTATGACAATAGAAGAGATTAAAGAAAAAATTCAGAAGTTAGTTGATGGATATTTGAATAACTCTACAGTTATTGTAAAATTAATTAGTTTTAAAATTACATTAATTGGGGAAGTTTCAAGACCCGGAGTCTATAATATTTATAAAGATAATATTTCTGTTTTAGAGGCTATAGGCAAAGCAGGGGATATGACAGATTATGGCGATCGTAATAATATTATTGTAGTTCGCTCAAATGATATGGGAACAAAAACATATACAATTGATTTGACAGATATAAAGATACTATCATCTGAGGCATATTATTTAATGCCCGGCGATATTGTATATGTTCAGCCAATAAAAGCAAAATCTTTCAGGACAAACATTCCGACTTATTCCTTGTTTCTATCAATTGTTACAACATTTGTTCTGTTGTTAAATTATATTAATTTATAGATATGAATCAAAATCAAGAAAATTTTTATCAAGAAGAGAATATTGATATAAAAAAATATATATTTAAAATCTTATCTAACTGGTATTGGTTTGCTATTTCGGTTTTTATCTCATTATCTGTTGCATATCTTGTAAATAGATACACAGACCCTGTGTATAGCGTTAGTACAACAATACTTGTAAAAGACAATTCAAATAATTCATATTATAATAACAATGATTTAATATCGAGTCTTGATTTCATTAATCAAGGAAAGAATATACAAAATGAAATAGGAATATTACATTCATACGACCTTACCCAGAAAACTTTAAAAGAATTAAACTTTAATGTTTCATATTTTGGAGTTGGAACTATTAGAGAACCAGAGTTGTATAGGACGAAATTTTTGATAGATTTTGACTCATCGAAATATCAGTGTCCAAATGTGCCGGTATATATTACTATCCTTTCTGATGAGAAATATCGATTAGAGATGGATTGTAGTGAGGAAATTGATAAGCTTATGAATTTTGGAGAACAATTCAGTAATGATTATTTTGATTTTAATGTTAGGCTTCGCGATAAAGAAAATTTTGATATAGATAACGGTTATCAAAAATATTATTTTGTTGTTAGAAATTTTGTTCAGCTTACTAACGAGTATAAAAGCAAGCTTGGTATTGAGTTGTTAGATGAAGAAGGAACAATATTGAATCTTTCTATTCAAGGAAATGTGCCACAAAAAGAAGTCGATTATTTAAACAAATTAACAGAGGTTTATGTTAGCTCAGGATTGGATGAGAAAAATAAAACAGCTGAGAATACAATAGATTTTATTGACGATCAAATTAATAGTATTGTTGATTCTCTTAGTATAGCAGAAAATAATTTACAAAATTTCAGGTTAAACAATAAAATAATTAATATTGATAAAGAAGGAAGCACATTATTTACAAAATTAGAGAAGTTAGAAACAGAAAGATCATTAATTAGAATTCATTTAAAATATTATGAATATTTAAAAAAATATGTAAATGATAAAAATAATTTTACAGATGTAATTGCTCCTTCAATTGTTGATGTTAGCGATCCTTTATTAAGAACTCTAATTTTACAATTGAATAAACTCTATACAGAAAAATCTACTTTGGTGTATGGCACTAAAAAGTCAAATCCGGCATTAGATATTGTAAATATAAAAATTAGAGATGCTCAAAATTCATTAATTGAAAATATCAACAATCTTATTAAAACAACAAAGATATCTTTAGAAGATATTAATATCAGACTAAAAGATGTAAATAAGAATATTGCAAAATTACCTGCTAATGAAAGAAAATTATTAAATATTCAACGAAAGTTTAACTTGAATGATAATATTTATACATATTTGTTAGAGAAACGCGCAGAAGCAGGAATAATGAAAGCTTCGAATATTTCTGATGTTCAGATTGTTGATAAAGCACGAAGGGAGAATGCTTATTTAGTATCTCCAAAACGGTCATTTAATTATACTCTGTCATTAATTCTCGGCTTAATATTTCCCTTTCTCCTAATTTTATTAATTGATTATTTTAACGATAAGATTATAGAAAAAAAAGATATTGAGGACAATACAAAAGTTCCAATTCTTGGTTTTGTAGGGCATAATAATAAAGATAATGATTTAATAGTTTTTGAAAATCCAAAGTCGGGTATTTCAGAATCTTTTAGGACCATAAAAACCAATTTGCAATATGCATTAGTAGGAGCTAAATCAAAAGTTATTTCTGTTACATCAACAATAAGTGGAGAAGGAAAAACATTTTGTGCAATTAATTTAGCTTCAATAATTGCTATGACTAACAAAAAAACTTTATTGGTTGGTTTGGATTTAAGAAAACCTAAGATACATAGGGATTTGAACCTTCTGAATAATATAGGAATTAGTACTTATTTAATAGGGAAAAATTCAATTGATGAAATAATATTAGAAACAGAGCATGAAAATTTATATGTAGCACCATCAGGTCCTGTGCCTCCTAATCCGGCTCAATTATTAGAAACCGCCAGATTAAAAGAATTTCTTGAAAAAGTAAGAAAAGATTTCGATTACGTTATAATTGATACACCACCTATTGCATTAGTTTCTGACGCATTAATTTTTTCAGAATATACTGATACAAATATTTTTGTAGTCAGACAAAATTATTCTAGCAAAAAGGTGATAGAAGTTATTAATGATGTTAATAAAACAAAAATTGTTTCAAAGTTTAATATATTAGTTAATGACGTTAAGCTTGAAGGTTATTATGGAAAGTATGGTTATGGATACGGTTATGGATATGGCTACGGATATGGCTACGGGTCAGGCTATGGAAATGGATATTATGAAGAGGATGATGAAGAAATAAATTTGATTGATAAGGTTTTAAAATTTTTAAGAATAAAGAAGAAAAAATAAACTGTGAGAATGTGAGAATGTAAACTATATACAAGATGCTTGTAAAAACTTTTGGTAGTGCAGTTCATGGAATTAATGCAATAACAATTACTATTGAGGTGAATGTTACACAAGGAATTAATTTTTATCTTGTTGGATTGCCAGACAATGCTGTAAAAGAAAGTCAACAACGAATAGATTCTGCTCTACGTACAAACGAATTTAAAATGCCACATAATAAGGTGGTAATCAATATGGCTCCTGCCGATATTAGGAAAGAAGGTTCTGCTTACGATTTACCATTAGCTATTGGAATATTAGCCGCTTCTGAACAAATATCAAACAATAATATTAATGACTTCATAATAATGGGAGAGTTATCTTTGGATGGAAGTTTGCGCCCAATTAAAGGTGTTTTGCCGATTGCAATTCAAACCCGTGAAGAAGGGTTTAAGGGATTTATATTACCAAAACAAAATGCACGTGAGGCTGCTGTTGTTAACGATATAGATGTGTATGGTGTTGAGAATATTAAAGAAGTTGTTGATTTTTTTAATGGGAAAGAAAATTTAACGCCAACTATTGTTGATACCAGAAAAGAATTTTTTTCAAGCATAAATAAATCAGATTTTGACTTTTCAGATGTAAAAGGGCAAGAGAATGTTAAGAGAGCATTAGAAATTGCAGCAGCAGGTGGTCATAACATTATTATGATTGGCCCTCCCGGAGCAGGAAAAACAATGTTAGCAAAACGACTTCCTACCATATTACCTCCACTTACTTTGCGTGAGGCTTTAGAAACTACAAAAATACATTCGGTAGCAGGTAAAATATCAAAAAATACTTCGCTAACAACCAAACGTCCTTTTAGAGCTCCTCATCATACTATTTCGGATGTTGCTCTTGTTGGAGGAGGTCAATTTCCACAACCGGGTGAAATTTCTTTGGCTCACAACGGAGTGCTTTTTTTAGATGAATTGCCTGAGTTTAAAAGAACAGTACTTGAGGTTTTGCGTCAACCTCTCGAAGATAGATTTATTTCAATATCGCGTGCAAAATTTACAGTAGAGTATCCTGCAAGTTTTATGCTTGTTGCATCAATGAACCCTTGTCCATGTGGGAATTATAATAATCCCGATAAAGCATGTGTGTGTTCGCCGGCAGTGCGTCAAAAATATTTGAATAAAATCTCAGGTCCTTTGCTCGATCGTATTGATATTCACATTGAGGTTATACCTGTGCATTTTGACAAATTGTCATCAAAACAGAAAGTAGAAACTAGTGAAGTCGTTAGGGCTCGTGTTGTTAATGCTAGAAAAATACAATCAGAAAGGTTTAAAGATTTTAAAACCGTTCATTCTAATGCCCAAATGACATCAAGACTGATTAGTAAATATTGTGAACTTGATGATGCAGGGCAGCAATTGTTAAAATCAGCAATGGATAAATTGGGCTTGTCTGCTAGAGCTTATGATAGAATTATTAAAGTTTCGCGAACAATTGCAGATTTAGAAAAGTGTGAAAATATTAAACCCCAGCATATTGCTGAGGCAATACAATATAGAAGTTTAGACAGGGATGGTTGGGGAGCTTAACCCGCTTTATTCATACAAAAACGAAGTGAATTGTATGAATGTGTGATAGATAGTGGGGTGCAAAGCGGGAACCGAACCGCCAGCCGGCGGTGAGCTCACGCAAGTAAACCCCGATTTAGTAATACCCAAATTTGGGGTTAATGAAATTCCCAAATTTGTTGGTATTACTTAATCGTAGAAAATTAATGAATTTTCCGGGTTAAACTAAATAAAAGTTTAGATATTGAGCGTTTGGGTTTTATTACACAAACTGATTTGAAGTTTTTAGGTGTTGAAAAGAAAAAGATTGCTGTTTATCTTCCAAGCTCATATGGTATTTTGGGAGAATTATTTATTGTCCCAACAGAAAATATTACTCCTATTGATGCAAATTCAATAGATGTAATGAAATTTATTGTATCTGGCGGTGTGTCAAAATTTTAATCTTTTAAAATTTATAAGCAATACCAACACTTAATAACTCTTTAAATTGAATTTTTTTAGTTGTTCCAACTTTTGTATCAAGCCCACTAATTTCTTCGTAAACAGGAATTTTAATATCATCATCATAAATTAAATGAAGATGAATTGTTGTAATAATAAAATCATTAACTTTCATGTTAATGTTTGCCTCATAATTTATATCAATGTTTTGTGGATTGTTTATGTAATTAGAGAATAAATTAAGCTTATTTTCAACATTAATATCGTCTGTAATTTTGATTTTATATTGAATTTTTATGTACGCCCCAATTTCTTTTTTTACAGTTTCGTCATCACTAAGTCCAAATTTTGTTTGGTCAATTGATGCAGTATCTAGAACAACTGTAAATTTTGATGTGATTGGAGAAATAAGCATGGAGAATTTTGAGTTAAGTTTATAGTCTAAACCAACGGCAAAAACAAATGATGCAGGATTCATAAAATTTGAAACTACTACAGAATCATTTGGATAATCATATCCTTTTGAGAACTGAGTTAGTGCATTCCCCATAATACTGTAGTACCAATTATTATATGCCTTTTGTCCGAATTTTGATGATAGTTCAATTTTATCTTCATTTTTATGAAGTTTATCGTCTCCGTTTTTTAATATGCCATATTTTAAATCAATAGTATTGTTCCATTTTGTATCATTTTTTGAATAATCAGCATGTAAGTTAAAAGCAGATACTAAAGAGATTGAACTTGCACCTCCTTCTGCCCAATTGGATAAGTAACCTTGAGAAATATTCATTCTTGTTGTTCCAAAAAAAACCCATAAGTCAGGTGCGATTTTTGGAATTTCCTTTTTTATTAGCATAAAAGAGTTTATGTCTTTTTGTTGTGATTTTAATATGTTTTTTTGAATTTTTCGGCTTATCGCTTTTGTGAAAATATCGTCATCTAACAATATTCTCATAGTATATTTATTGATATTGTTTAACCAAATACCAATAGAATCGTTCATTGTGTTCTTTAACCAAAATCGAGAATATTTATTGTTGTTGTTTTTTAACCAAATATTTAAAGAATCGTTTTTTATGTTTTTCAAACAAATTTTTATAGAATCTTTTTTCGCGTCATTAACCCATTTACTAATGCTGTCTTTTGATATATAGTTTGTTATGTAATTTATAACATTTAGTACGCTATCTTTTTTTATTTGTGTTTTGTATAAAGAATCAACACTTGTTATGTTGCTTTTTAAGAAATTTGAATAGTAGTCAAGAGAATCTGTTTGATCTAGATTTTTTATGTAGTGATAAATATTTTTGATTGTGTCGTTTTCTAGATAATTAATAATATATTTTAATGATTGTTTTATTTCGCTGTCAGTTCTGCTAACTGAAGTAAAGTATGTTTTTAAAAAGTCAACTTTTATTTGTAAAGAATCTTTCTTAGCATCATTTGTTGATATAGTATCATTATCGAAAGAATAATTCTCAATTGAACCTAAACATTGTATTGAAAGGAAAAGTAACAAAACGGTTGTTGAAATAAATTGTTTCATTGTGCTGTTTTTTTATTTCATTATTTATAAAAAGATATTTCTTAAATTAATCTGCAAAAATATATTGTTTATATAAATTTTTATAAAAATTTCTTATCAAAAGATAAATTTTTTAATTTTGTAAAAAAATCATAGAGTTGATAAATTATTTTTACATATTGAAACTCGTAAAACAAATCTATCTTAATATTAAGAAGAGAGACGAGTTTGTTTAATTCCTTTCTGTAAAACACTCATTAATAGAAGTGTTAAAGTAAAATTAATCAATTTAGTAAATAATTCTCAAAAAAAATAATCATGGCAAATTTTAGAGATATTGTTGATTCTCCAATCAACAGCAAATTTATATTACAAGGAAATCAAGCATTTGCACTTGGTGTTGTTCATTCAGGTTATCATTGTGTAGACGGTTACCCGGGAACACCAAGTACTGAAGTTATTGACAAATCGCTCGCATACGTTCAAGACAGAATTAACGTGGGATGGGATGTTAACGAAGCAGTAGCAGTAGCAGTAGGCGTAGGGCATGCTGTTGCCGGATACGATTCTGTTGTTACAATGAAAACTCCGGGAGCATTTCAAGCAGGAGATGCAATTACCACCTCGGCGTTTTATCACGTGCCAGCCGGAGCTTTTGTGTTATTTGTGGCAACCGATTATGTGCCATCAAGCACACAGCACGTTATTGACTTGCGACATTTTTTTGCATCGGCACGAATACCTGTTTTAGAACCACGCAATCATCAAGAAATGTATGAAATGCCTTGGCATGCAGCAGATATCAGTCGCCAGTTTAATACTCCTGTAGTGATATTGGCATCAGGTATTTTATGTCATTCCGAAGGACTAATAAGCACTAAGCAATCACGAACAATTACTCCGCGTGAATTACCAAAAGACCTTAAAAATTGGATGGGTATGCCTAATTTTGCCCGTAAAGGTTACAACATTGCTACTCAGCAAAGAATTCCTCAAGTTAGAGAATGGGCTGAAAAATCTGAATTAACAAAAGAATTTATTGGTAGTGATGATTGGGGTATTATTGTTACCGGAGAAAGTAATATTATTGTTAGTGAGGCGCTTAATGCCTTAAATTTAAATCCTTCAATTCTATCAATTGCAAATGTTTACCCTCTTCCTGTCAAGAAAATTAAAACATTTACTGATAAGATAAAAGGAGATATTTTTGTTATTGAAGATGGAGATAAATTTGTTGAAGACAGAATTAAATTACTCGGCATTAACATCATTGGCAAAGAAGAAGATAGTGTTATTACCGAATGGACGCCCGAGTTAGTAATGGAATTTTTATCAAAACATCTGAATTTTGATTTGTATCTTGATAAAACAAAATTAGAAATAACACCTGTAATGCGTCCGCCGGCTATTTGTCCCGGATGTCCTTATCGTGCTTTTGGCTTAACTGTTGATAAACTAAGAAAACAGAATAAAATTTACTCAAGTTTTGGAGATATTGGCTGTTCAACTTTACTTTATTTTTTAAATGCTCTTGACACATGTTTGTGCATGGGAGCTTCAGATTCAATGCGTCAGGGTTTTGTGCTTTCACGCCCTGAATATGCAAGTAGAACAATTTCAATTATTGGAGATTCGTGTGAGTGTCACTCAGGTTTAGATTCAACAAGAAATGCAGTTTTTAGAAACACAGCAGGTGTAAAAGTTGTTCTTGACAATAGTGTTACTGCAATGACAGGAGGGCAGCCTGCACCTACAACTAAAACAAATCTTGCAGGAATTGAAAATAAATTTGATTTGGTTAAAGCAGAGCAAGCTGAGTCGGCAAGAGTTGTTGTTGCCGATTCTTTTAATATGAAAGAGATTGAAACTAAATTAACAGAATCTTTAGATTTAGCTGAAAAAGGTGAATTTACAACCCTAATTCTACAAGGACCGTGTATTCATGAAGTCGAAAATAAAAAGAAACAAAGGACATTAACAATTAATTACGATAAATGTAAGCAATGTGGCAGATGTAATATTTGTCCGGGAATTGAGTTGGATGAAACCAAAACACCTCATTTCACAAACCTTTGTTCAAACTGTGGAGGTAATACTCCTGTTTGTATGCAAAGATGTCCGTTCGATGCTTTTGAGTTTATTGAAGAAGGAAGAAAAGAAAAAGTTGATTTTAAAATCGAAAAATATGTTCCTTCAACCAATATTGATATTGATAAAACGAAATTACCAAAATCAATTCGATTGGCAATTAGAGGAATTGGCGGACAAGGAAATCTGTTTTTTGGTAAAACTCTTGCCGAAGTTGCTATGAATACACCTTATGTCGATACTCATATTGTGAAAGGCGATACTCATGGTATGGCACAATTGGGGGGTTCAGTTATTTCAACTTTTTCGTGTGGTGATGTTTATTCCCCTACTTTGGCACCGGCTTCTGCCGTTGTTTTAGTGGTTATGGAAATGAGTGAAGTTTTACGACCTGATTTCCTAGATTTATTAAAACCTCAAGGAACAATATTGCTTAACAAATTTAAAGCATTGCCACCTAATACAAAACTGTCTGATTATCCTGATTATAATGAAATAAAAAAATCATTGAAAAATTATAATGTTATTGAGATAGATGCAAATGAAATTTGTGCAGAAATAGGAGACGAACAAGGCAAATCAGCAAATGTTATTGTGCTTGGACTTCTTTCAACCATTAAGCCCTTTAATGTTATTC
>QMPG01000066.1 GCA_003648455.1 Bacteroidota bacterium | reverse complement strand
TGCCCTTTACAGGGCGATATTTTTTATAATACACATTTTACCCAAGGCGTTGCCTTTGGGCTGAACCGAGCTTGCGAGCTCACCGAAGGTAAATAAGTTGCCACTTCGTGGCGTAATACATTTTTCAATTGCTTTAAATAAAGATAACTTCTACATAAAATATTCAAAACACAGCAAATATAAAATTTTAATAAATTCATTTGAATCTTTCGCAACATCAATACCTACATTTTGTTTTAATATTTCCATAATTTAAATTGTTAAGTTTGATGGAAATTTCTCTACAGTTTTTTCTCGTCTTAATTATACGGGATTGTGCTTTAATGCACATCCCTAAATACTTTGTCCAAACTTGAAAGAAAATAGAAGGTAAGAATGTTTTCTTAGCGACGGTATCGTTCATTACGTACCTTGCGGTTGCGATTTCTTACCTTCTTCCATTTAAAATTACTAAACTACAAAATTAATAATTAAATGGTCCTTTTTAATTACCTTTGCAAACATACGAGCGGTTAACTTTACAAAAAAACAGAAAGCTATGAATCTGTACGTCAATTTGTTATAAATCCGCTAAGCGGCTATAAATTGATAACTTTAGTTTTCGGAATAGTCTCATAATTAATAGTTTTGAATTACTTCTGAAAATTCATTTAATAAATTAAGATTTTTCTCAAAAGCTGTTCCTATAACTATAATATCGGCACCTGCATCACAAATTGAAATTAAATCGTTTTTTGTTGAAATACCTCCGCCAACAATTAGGGGCACATTAATATTTTGTTTAACTTGTTCTACCATTTTTGAGTCAACAGGTTTTGGTGCGCCACTGCCGGCTTCAAGATAAATAAGTTTATGCCCAAGCATTTCTCCGGCGATTGCTGTTGCAACTGCAATATCTGTTTTATCGTAAGGAATAGGAGTGGAGTTACTCATATATGCTACCGAAGTTGATACTCCACTGTTTATTAAAATATAACCGGTTGATAATATTTCTAACTTGCTTTTTTTTAATAAAGGTGCGGCAACAACGTGATTCCCAATTAAAAAGTCAGGATTTCTTCCGGAAATTAACGACAACAATAAAATACCATCTGCTTTGTTTGAAACTTGTAGTAAACTTCCCGGAAATAAAACAATAGGAATTGAACAATTTTTTTTAACAGTTTCAATAACATCGTTTATTGAGTTTGAAATAATACTTCCGCCAATTAAAATAAAATCAACTTTGTTTTCATTCGTTTTTTGCACTACTTCAATTAACGATTGTGTATTTTGTTTGTCAGGGTCGATTAATAAAGCAAGTTGTTTTTTTTTGTTCTTTTTCTTTTGTAGTATATTGTTATAAATCATTAAATTAAATTTAAACTGTAAATGTTTAATAATTAGTTTTAATAAATTTAAGAGTTATTTTATTAAACCATTAGTTTTTGAGAGTATCCTTTAATCTATTTGCAACACCACACTATTACGAAATTATCTAAGAAAAAGTAATTTAACGAAAATTTATCTGTTAATTCTTGTGTGATGATCTTGCCAACAAAACTATCTTCTTTTTTTAAATTAAAAGGTTCAATAAAAATATTTTCTTTAAAGTTAAGATTTTTTTTATTAAAAATTTTATAAAGAGTTTCTTTTGCACACCAGTAAATAAACAATTGAGTGGTTTTGTTTTCTGATTTAATTAATTTTTGCTCTTTTTCGGAAAGAAATTTAGAGCTTACCTTGTTTACTCTTTCCGACAAAACATTTTCAACATCAATAGCAACTTCATGGTCTTTGCTTAAGATTATTGTTACCATTTTTTTCGAATGTGAGATGCTGATTTTATATGAGTCATCGCTTAAAAAAGGTTTCCCGTTTTTATTGTATGTAATTGTTTTTTTATCAGACAATAATTTGTTTAAAAGAATGCGGGTAGTAATAAACTCAAATTTACGATTTTGGTTGGTTAATTTGTCAAAATATTTTTGTTCACATTTGTTTAGTTTATGAATAGAGAGAAGTTCGTTAATGTTTTCGGTTATTTTCCAGACACCAATTAAACAATCAGTTTTAACTTCTTTTTTTAATATTAAACTCATGTTTCTGTTGTTAGAAATAACAATTTTGGGATTTGTAATATGTTAAATGTTTTGATTTTAGCACAAAGCCCAATAGTAATTTTTATTTTTTGTAATTATCCTCCCATTCAAAAGTTTCAATTAATTTTAAAATGTCGGTCTTAATAAAATTAACAACAGGAGCCAGCGAATCTTTGTTAGGTTTTGTATTAAAGTATAATGCGCCCCTAACGAAATGCTTAGTACTATCGGTTAAAAAAAATTGAATATTAGATGCTGTATTTCCTTTAATGTCGTATAAAATACCATATACTTTCTTTTGTTTGTTTGAGTAAAATTTTTCATTAATTGCGTCTGCTTTTACAGTATGTTTATATGCAAATTTTCGCGAATCTTCAATATATTCAGATAGATTATTATTAATCTCTTTATAACTAACATAAATCTTTCCGTTTAATTTTGGGAATACTATGTTTATCCAGAAAGGTTCGGCATTTTTTTCTTTATCTTTTACAATTTTTGCATACTTTGGAAAATCAAAACTGTAAGGGCTATTATTTAAATAGTGTTGATATTCTTTTTTAGGAAAATCAATTCGCATATATCCGCTAGGTTTAGGGGTATAGTCGTGTTGACAAGAAAAAAATAATAAAGCAATAATTATAAATAGAATTTTTTTAGTCATAATTAGGGTTGTTTGTATTGGGTATAATTTTGATTATCAATAAACGTGTTTTTATTTATTAATCGTGATCTTGATCATTTTAATTCTTCTATTATCAGCATCTTCAATTTTGAAAGTGAAATTTTTATATTTTATTTCTTCATAATGTTTAGGGATTTCTCCTTTTATTTCAAGAATTAAACCGGCTAAAGTGTCAGCATCTCCTTTAACATCATCAAAAATTGTATTCTCGGTAGATGTTATTTTATAAAAGTCATTTAATAAAGTTTTCCCTTCAAAAATAAAATTATTGTCGTCAATTTGGGTGTAATTAATTTCTTCATCGTCAGATTCGTCAGTAATTTCACCAACTATTTCTTCCAAGATATCTTCTAAAGTAACAATTCCGGAAGTTCCACCATATTCGTCAACCACAATAGCAATATGAACTTTTTTAACTTGAATTTCTTCAAGAAGATCATTGATTTTCTTTTTCTCGGGAATAAAATAAGGAGGTCTAATTAAGCTTTGCCATTTAAAAGTTGCAGGTTTATCAATATGATCCAGCAAATCTTTTATGTAAAGCACACCTTTTATATCATCAAAAGTTTTTGAGTAAACAGGAATTCTTGAAAACCCGGAATCGATAATAATTGAAATTAATTTTTTAAAATCTGTTTTAATATCAACTGCAACAACATCAACACGAGGCTTCATTATTTCATTAACATCAATATTTCCAAAATCGGCAATTCCTTTTAATAATTCCTTATCTTCAGTAATTGAACTTGAGGTAATGTCAAGGGCTTTTGAAATATCTTGCATTGAGATATTTTGTTTAGATTGAAATTTTTTATCAAAAAATGATGTTGAATAAATTAGAAATGAGCTTATCGGACGAAATATTTTTTCTAAAATGAATAGAGGTGATGCAGTAAATAAGACAAATTTTTCAGGGTAGTGAGTTGCAAGTACCTTGGGAATAATTTCACCAAAAAGAAGTAATGAAAAAGTAATAACAACAATTTGAAAAATAAATCCTAAAATTGGACTTTCTGAAAAGTCAAAAATCGAATTAGATAAAAAAGTTGAGATAATAATAATTGCAATATTTACAAAATTATTAGAGACTAATATAGTGCCAAGAAGCCTTTTGGGTTCATCTAATAATTTTGTGATAAACTTGTCGTTGTTGGTTTTTCCGGTTTTAAAAGTGTTAATATGCGATGGGTTTAAAGAAAAAAATGCAACTTCTGAACCGGAAATAAGAGCTGATGCTACTAATAGAAGTAGCACCGTTATAAACTCTATAATATTTCGCAAGCTTATATTATTGATAGTAATAATGTTCAATAAATATGGTACTATCGAAGAAGGCTCTGTTTCCAAATTTTATTAAATTAAATAATTATTAAAATGGTAAATCATCAGTTTCTTCTTCAATGATGTCCGGCTTTTGAGGATCACTTTCTGGTTCGTTAGGAGTAGGAGCAGGATTATTGTTCTCTTTTTTGCTTCCTAACATCTGTAAACTGTTAGCAACAATTTCAGTAAAATATTTTGTGCTACCATCTTTTTCGTATGAACGAGTAGTTATTTTGCCTTCAAGAAATATTTGACTGCCTTTCTTAATATATTTTTCTACGATCTCAGCTAGTTTCCTCCAAACAACTATGTTATGCCATTCGGTTGTTTCTACTTTTTCGCCATTTTTATTTGTGAATTTTTCACTAGTAGCTAATGTGAATCTTGCTACTGTTACACCACTCTCAAGGTGTCTTACTTCAGGGTCTTTACCTACATTACCAAGTAAAATAACTTTATTTACAGACATGCTTTTAAATTTTAGTTTAATTAAAAAGTAAAATTACAAACTTTTATAATATTATCAAATATTAATTTTAGTATTATTAATGATTACTCAAATAAATTTTTAAATAAAAAAAACCATTTTCTTTTTTTTGTGAATATTATATTTTATATTTGCAAACTATTAATTTTATAAAATATTGATTAAAAAGGTATTAAAATGACAAAAGCAGATATAATTAATGAGATTTCAAAAAATACAGGAATCGAAAAAGTAGCTGTACAAAAAACAGTTGAAGCATTAATGGATAGTGTTAAGAATTCTCTAGAGGAAGGTAATAATGTTTATTTAAGAGGATTTGGTAGTTTTATTGTTAAGAAAAGAGCTAAAAAAACTGCTCGTAATATTTCTAAAAATACTACAATTATTATTCCTGAGCATTTTATTCCTGCTTTTAAACCAGCAAAATCTTTCGTAAATAAAGTTAAAAATAGTTTAAAATAATAAAAAAATGCCAAGCGGAAAAAAAAGAAAAAGACATAAGATGTCTACACATAAACGTAAAAAACGTTTAAGAAAAAATAGACATAAAACTAAAAAATAGCAACTAGCCTGTTTTTTACATTATGTTATTAATAAAATTTAGTAAACCTATAGGGCATAGCTCTTTAGGTTTATTATTTTATAAATAATTACAATTCAAATCTTTAGGTTTTCTTAATATAGTGGATTAGTGAATAGGGAATTAGTTATAAATGTCAGCTCTTCTGAAATTGTTATTGCTTTATTAGAGGATAAGCGATTAGTTGAATTAAGAAAAGAGAAAAAAAACATTCAATTTTCAGTTGGCGATATATATTTAGGTAAAGTAAAAAAAGTGATGCCCGGATTAAATGCAGCATTTGTTGATGTCGGATACGAAAGGGATGCTTTTTTACATTATCTTGATTTAGGACACCAATTTTTATCATTTAATAAATTTCTTAAACTGGCAATTAATTCAAAACAAAAATTACCAGCACTTTCTAAGATTAAAATAGAGCCTGATATTGACAAAGAAGGAAAGATTTCTGATATTTTAACTCAAGGTCAAACAGTTTTAGTTCAAATTGCAAAAGAACCAATATCAACAAAAGGACCACGATTGAGTTCCGAAATATCTATTGCAGGACGAAACCTTGTACTACTACCTTTTACCGATAAAGTATCAATTTCACAAAAAATAAAATCGCAAGATGAAAAAGTTCGTCTTAAAAGATTGCTACAAAGTATTAAACCTAAGAACTACGGTGTAATTGTTAGAACTGTAGCAGAATCGAAAAAAGTTGCAAATTTCGATAGCGAATTAAGAGAACTAATTGTAAAGTGGGAAATTGCTTTAAACAAAATCAAAACAAGCAAGCCTCCACAATTAATTATTGGTGAGTTGAAGCAAACTTCAGCAATAATAAGAGATATGCTTAATTCATCATTTAATAATATTTTTGTAAATGATGAGTCTTGTTATTTAGATATTGTAGATTATATTAAAACTATTGCCCCTGAAAAACAAAGTATTGTCAATTTATATAAAGGGAATCTGCCTATATTTGAACAATATGGAGTTGAAAAACAAATTAAAGGACATTTTGGTAAAAATGTTGCTTTAAAAAAAGGAGCTTATCTTATTATTGAACATACCGAAGCTTTTCATGTTGTTGATGTGAATAGTGGAAATAGAACACAATCAGAAAGTAACCAAGAAGCAAATGCTGTAGATGTTAATCTGTTGGCAGCTGAAGAAATTGCAAGACAACTCAGATTGAGAGATATGGGAGGTATTATTGTAATTGATTTTATTGATATGCATAATTCTAATAATCGTCAATTACTTTTTGATAAAATGAAGGAATTGATGTCAAGCGATCGTGCAAAGCATCATATTCTTCCTTTAAGTAAGTTTGGTTTAATGCAAATAACTCGTCAAAGAGTGCGACCGGTTATGGATGTTAAAGTTCTAGAAAAATGTCCTACTTGTGGTGGCTCTGGCGAAATTACACCAACTTTATTTCTCGACACTGAAATAGAAAATAATATTTTATGGAATATTAAAAAAGTGAAAGGAAATAGATTAACTATTCGTGTTCATCCATATTTAGCTGCATATTTGAACAAAGGACTATTTTCGATTAGACTGAAATGGTGTTTTATGTTCAAAAAAAGAATCAAAATTATTCCAATGTCTTCTTATTCATATTTAGAATACCATATGTTCAATAAAAATTCCGAAATCCCGGTTTTCTAAGAAAATATTAAATAAAAATAATAATTTATTTTATTCGTTTATATTTAAAATTTTATATATATCTATATGTAAATTTAAAATAGTTTTTGTAATCTTTTTTGAATTATATTTGATATACTTTTATCTTTATAGCCTAAATTCAACATTAATTAAAAATATAAAAAAATGAAAAAGTTTTTTATTACAATTTTTTTTATAGCTTTTACTTCCATTTCCTTAATTTCACAAGTGTTAGAACCTGTAAAATGGGAGTACTCAAAAAAAAGTTTAGATGATAATAATTACGAATTAATTTTTAAAGCTAAAATTGATAAAGGATGGCATTTATATTCAGCGAATTTACCCGAAGGCAATATTTCAATTCCAACCTCAATTAATATTGAAAAATCAGACTTTTATCAACTCGATAGTTCTCTTATTGAAGTTGATGAACCTGTTGTGGTTTTTGATAAACAATTAGGAGTAGAAACAAAATATTTTGCTAATCAGGCAACATTTATACAAAAGATTAAAATTCTAAAAAACGAACCTTTCAAATTAAAAGGCTATATTGAATTTATGAGTTGCGATGATGAGCAGTGTACTCCGCCACAAGAATCAGATTTCGTTTTTGAGTTTAATAAAGATTTACAAAAAAAAAATGAAATAATATCTGAAGATAAAGTTGAATTTAAAGCAAAGTCTCCAATTGATTTGTCAAATAAATCGTTGTGGTTTTTCTTTTTTATATCTTTTTTGGCGGGTTTGGCTGCTATTTTAACCCCATGTGTATTTCCTATGATACCAATGACGGTTAGCTTTTTTATGCACGAAAATGAGAATAAACGAAAAGCGAAAATCCAAGCCTTGTTTTTTGGTTTTTCAATTATTGCAATTTATACGATAGTTGGTACTTTAGTAGCTGTTACATTAGGCGCAAATTTTGCTAATTGGCTCAGTACTCATTGGTTGCCAAATATTTTGTTTTTCTTAATATTTTTTGTCTTTGCTGCATCATTTTTTGGTATGTTCGAAATTACATTACCAAATTGGCTTGTAAGTAAATCTGATCAAAAATCAGATAAAGGAGGCTTTACCGGAGCCTTTTTTATGGCTTTTACTTTAGTGCTTGTTTCATTTTCATGTACAGGTCCAATAGTAGGAGCAATCCTTGTTGCTTCTGCAGGAGGAGAAGTGCTTAAGCCAATAATTGGAATGTTTGGTTTCTCCTTGGCTTTTTCTTTGCCTTTTACATTATTTGCTGTTTTCCCTTCATGGTTAAGCAGTTTCCCTAAATCAGGTGGATGGATGAATTCTGTTAAAGTAATATTAGGATTTATTGAATTAGCTTTAGGTTTAAAGTTCTTAAGTATTGCCGATCAAACTTATCACTGGGGTATTCTTGACAGAGAAGTGTATATAGCAATCTGGATTGTGATTTTTACTCTTATGGGTTTATATTTGCTGGGTAAAATTAAATTTTCTCACGACAGTGATGTTTCTCACGTTACAGTTCCTCGACTGCTTATGTCTATTATAACATTTTCGTTTGTTGTTTATTTAATTCCCGGAATGGTTGGAGCGCCTTTAAAAGGCTTATCAGGATATTTGCCACCCTTAAACACTCATGATTTTGATTTGCATGCAATTATTAGAGAAAATTCAGGTGCTTATTATACCGAAAATAAAAAAGAAATAAGTCAGAAACCAAAATATGCAGATTTTCTTCATCTGGCTCATGGCTTAGAAGGTTATTTTGATTATGAACAGGGTTTAGCCTGTGCTAAAGAAATGAATAAACCTATTTTCCTTGATTTCACCGGACATGGATGTGTTAACTGTAGAGAAATGGAGGCAAACGTTTGGGCAGACCATAGAGTTTTGAAACGCTTACGAGAAGATTATGTTATTATTGCATTGTATGTAGACGATAAAACAAAATTACCTGAATCAGAATGGGTTACTTCATCCTATGATAAAAAAATAAAAAAGACAATGGGTAAGAAAAATGCTGACTTCCAAATTTCAAGATTTCATGTTAATGCTCAGCCTTATTATACTTTGCTGGATACAAATGGTGATATCTTAATCCCTCCTCGAGCTTATAATTTAGATGTCGATGGATTTATTGAGTTTTTAGATAAGGGGTTGACGGAATTTAAGAAGCGACAAAAATAATTTTTTTATAGCCTCATAAATCAACTTTTTATATGAACTAAATCAATTTATTTTTGATATTTTTAGAGATAGATTGAATTTTTATTATCTTTATTTCTGAATGAAATAAAAAAGAAAGAGTTAATTTTATTCTTTATTAAGAATGATGAAAATAAGGAAAACAATATTATTTTTTATATTATTTTTTTTGTTTCCCAACCTTAAAGCTGAGAAGCAAAATTTAGCATATATAAAAGTAGATTCCCTTAATACTTCATATGAGCTTAGGAATAATTTTTATTTTTTTGAAGACAAAAATTCGTCCTTAGAAATTGATAGTATTATATCGTCTGATTTTCAATCAAAATTTCAAATTAGCAAAAAAGTAAAGGTTTATATTGATAATCCAAATTCAATTTTATGGGTAAGATTTAATTTTATAAATGTAAGTAATAAAAATAAAAATTTATTATTAGAGTTAAAAAATCCCAAAATTCAGAAAGTTGATTTCTACGAATTCACTAATACTTCCTTAATTAATCATATTAAGAAAGGAACTTTATACAATTTAGATAAGAAACATCTAAAAGAAAGTCGACTTTTTTTTGAAATTCACTTAAAACCAGGAGTTAATTATTCATGCATTTTTAAGATTCAGAATGGTTATTCAACAAGAGTTTCTTTTTTACTTAAAACACATGCCCAACTTATAAAAGAAAAACTTGTAAACTTGTTCTTGAGTGGATTGTTTTATGGTGTATTATTTATCTTGTTTTTATTCGTTTTTTTATCATTTTTAATAATAAAAGATTTAAAATTTCTATCATTTTCAATTTATATAATAGCAACAATCTTCATGCTTTTGAATTTTGATGGCTTTTTATTTGAGTATTTATGGAAATCATCTTATTTGTGGAATAAATATTCAAATATTTTTTTTCAAAGCATTGTTGTCATTTCATTAGCTTTTTTCTCAAAAACGATATTAAAAACAAATTTGGGAATTGCTCGCGGAAGTCGCTCTTTTTATACAGTTCTAATTTTAGTATTAGTAACATTCGTTATTTCGTTATACCCTCCCTTTTTTGAATTTGCCATAAGAATTATTGATATCTTGTTAATTATTACACCAATTTTATTTATTAGTAATTATTTAAAATTTTTTAACAGGAAGAACCCTCATTTTTTATATTACACAATTGCATTTTCGTTGTTTTCTTTGTTAATGGTTTTCTCTGCATTACATAATTTTGAACTAGTTGGTAGTAACTATTTTACTTTAAATGCAACTAAGTTTGCTTTTTTTATTAATATTTTTCTAATTTTTATTACTAGCATTAACAAATATTTAAATATAAACTTATTGCCCTTTTATAATACTATTCGCCAAAACATTTATGAAGAATTGCAAACACAAAACGATGCTTTGCAAACTCAAAATGAAAAATTAGAAGCTCAAAAAGAAGAACTTAATGCACAGAAAGATATTATTATTGCAAACAACATTGAACTCGAGAAATTACAATTAGCAGTAAGTAATACTAATAATTTTATTTATATATTTAATACTGATGGTGATTTGCTATGGTATAATGCTTCATTTAGCAGTATGGTCGAGAAGTTGTTACCAAATATTGATGATGCAAAAAAAGTGAATATTTGTGATATTAGTTATAATAAAGATGTTGAAAAAGAATTGAAAAAATGTATTTCAGAAAGGAAGAATGTTACTTACGAAACTGTTATAGAAGAAAATGGTGTGGAGATGTGGTACCAAACAACCTTAAATCCGATTATTGATGATGATGGTAATTTTAAAAGTATTATAGCTATTGATACAGATATTACAAAGCAGAAAGAGTACGAGAAAGAAATAAATAAACAGAAACAAGATTTGGAGAAGCAAAAAAATATTGCAGTATTAAGAAGAAAAGCCATTGAATTACAAAAACAAGAAATAACTGACAGTTTAAAATATGCCCAGAGAATTCAAGATGCAATTCTTCCAAAAACAAAAAAGCTATTCTCCATTTTTGAAGGTTTTGTTATCTTAAAACCAAAAGATATTGTCAGCGGAGATTTTTATTGGTATCAACACATAAAAGGAAAACATGTTGTTATTGGTGTTGATTGTACCGGTCATGGTGTGCCGGGAGCTTTTATGTCAATAGTTGGAACATATTTATTAAACGATATTGTAGTACATAATCAGGTTACTGATCCTGCACAAATTTTAAAATTATTAAACAGAAAAATAAAGATTGCTTTAAAAGTTGAAGACCCAACAGTTTATACTAACGATGGAATGGATATGTCTGTTTGTGTTATTGATAAAGAAAACGACACCTTGGAATATGCAGGAGCTATGCGTCCATTATTTCTTTTTAATGGCAACAAATTTGTAGAAGTTAAAGGCGATAAACAATCTATTACAAGCAATCTATCATATCAGAGAATACAATTGTTTACAAATCACACTGTTAATTTAAATAAAGGAGATGTTTTTTATATTTTCTCAGACGGAATAGTTGACCAATTTGGAGGAGAAGATAATAAGAAATTCCTTTCAAAAAGATTTCAACAAGTTCTAAAGGATATCTATTTTATGGATATGAAAAAGCAAAAGCAAATTATTATTGATAGTTTTAATGATTGGAAAGGAAATAATGATCAGGTAGACGATGTTTTTGTTTTAGGAATTAGATATTAACCCGAAAAATTCATAATTTTTCTACACTTAAGAATTACCAACAAATTTTGTGTTTTTAATAAGCCCAAATTTGGGTATTACTAAATCGGGGTTTACTTGCGTGAGCTCACCGCCAACTGGCGGTTCGGTTCCCGCTTTACTTCCCATGCTGTTCGGAATTTGCAATCCCGAACTAATAACTCAGGTTAATAAGTTACTTTCGGAATTATAAATCCAAAAGAGCAGAGTTCGCTATAAAACTGTATATATTCCTTAAATTGATTTCAGATTA